>CAUCYJ010000001.1:0-41211 GCA_958446945.1 uncultured Lachnospiraceae bacterium
TAGAACTTGAGAAAAATTGATTCCTATCTCCATAGCTTCTTCATTTAACCATTCCCTCTTCTTCTTTAAGTTTAGTATCTTCTGAATGAATTTAATCCTCTGAACAGCAGGCTCTTAATTCCTTTTTCGCACAATCATAATAATACGCATGATCCCCAAGTACCTCTTCTTCTGCCACCTGTGTTTGATTAATCTCCCTGATCATTTCATTCAAATCACTGTACCCGGGACTTGCACTTTCCGGCACAATAATCACTTCATGAATGCTGCTCGGCAAAACAAAATAGTTCTCTCCCAACTGTTCTCCGATCAAATACAATACTTCATCATATGCAATACATACTGCACCGAGACAGCGAAGGCTGTTCGATAATACAAACATAAAATCTTCCACTTCTTCTTTAGGGGCTGCTCCCATAATTTCAGCCACAATCGAACTCATTGTCCGAATCTGAGCCGGGAGCAGCCGTACTGCATTTTCTTTTGCTTTCTTTAGCAGCTCCTGCTCTGTAGCCGCACCGGCTTCATTAATATCAAGCAGCACATAAAATACAATGGCCAGATCAAGGAATGGCCAATACGGAATGGTTTCTAAGAGCTCTTCATTTTTCTCTCGATTAATTACTTTCAAAACAATTCGATCTTTTACTTGTTCATATTCATAAAGAAACCTTGTTTCTGTGATTGGTTTCATACGAAGTTCTCTGTAAAGCGATTGAATCTGTTCCGTAATATCTGCTAGTTTGACTCCTGTCCGATACTGTTGATAATATTCCTCCAAATAGATTGTCGGACTCATCAACTGTCCTTTTTCCTGCAGCAACAACCCCTTTCTTCTGACTCCATTATTTTTTAAAGTATCCTGAATAGAAATTTCAATTTCTCCGGCAACACTTCCTTTCATTTCCTGTTTTACTGCGTTGATAAACTGCTGATAATTCATATATTCTCCTCTCTTTTATACAACGCCCATCTTGGAATTATGTACGGATCCGTACAGAAAATAGATTAAGAATGCACTGCCATAGAATAGGCAGTGCCAGAATATTATGTATCTTTATTATAAATGGATTGCACGTAAATCTCAACCGTTTTTCTGAAAGTTTTATGCTACTTTACATTAAAACTCAATAAATTTTCAGCAGCTTCATCATTCGTACCAATGTATTTCCCATATACATTTTTCTTAATTCCTCTTCTTTTATATGTGTCAGCAACACATAATATATGAAGTACAAAACTATTGCAGCCGAAATTGCCACAAGCAGACTTACTACAGAATTTTCAAACAAATACTCCATAATTCCATAGAGAGCCATTGCCGATGCCGCCATACCAAACGCTGCCAGGCCCGGATATATATACGTCATCTGATATTCCGGCTGATACCGAATACATTTCCGAAGTGTCTTCTGGTTCAGCATACTCAAAAAAATACCTGCTGCCAAATTTGCAATCATCACTGAAAAACCGTCCAACGGAATCGCCGATGTAAGTACAATTGTTAATACTACATTTACCAATAAAGCTGTCAGTTCATTTTTCGATAACACAGCAGACTGACCAATCTCTAGTAATACTCTTCCCGTAATTGCCGAAAGCGAATAAAATATCACTGCACAACTGCCAAACACCAGCATCCACCCTGCCATTTCTGTGTGTTTTCCGAAAAATATCCGCATCAGAGGAAATGCAAACGCTGATAAAAGCGCTGAAATTGGAATTACGAATAACATCGTATTCCGTATTCCATCGTTAATCTTCTGTTTCAAATCCCGAAATTTCCGCGACACAAAGCATTTCCTTACATGAGAAGCCAGCATGGCAGAGGACACGCACGCCAATGTAAACGGAACTAAAAGCACTGATAAATACATCCCGCTAAATCTACTAAACATTTTCGCAACTGTTCCGCCGTCAATCCCCTTTTCTGCCATAATAGAAGCAAACAGCATCTGATCTATATAAATACCAGCCCCCAAAAATCCCATACTAAACGCAAGAGGCTTTATTTGCTGCAAAATACTTCTTTTCACACTCTCAACCCCCTCTGCATGATGTTTGTCATTTATAATATGTTTATGGATTTTCCGCCGATTGATTGAAAATACCAGCATCATAACCAGTATCCCGCTCATTGCTCCTGTCATTGGACCAAATGCGCTTCCTGCCGCTTTACAGCTTGCCTTCGACACGGAATCTACGCCATCAGCACAACTGCTCATCGCCATACCAACACCCAGAGTAACCGCCGCACCTACAGCTGCTTCGACAACTTTTGAAATGACTGTCGGCATCATATTACGATAAGCCCTAAAATATCCCTGCATGACTCCGAGAATTCCTGTAAGAAAAATAGCTGGCAGCAGAATACGAAATGCCGGGATAGCACCTTCCCCTCCCTTTGGAAGTAATTGCCGCGAAAACAAGTATGCACATGCTGCTGCAATCACACTGACAAACAGTACATACATTCCGCTTCCCACAAAAATCCGATGTGCATTTTTATATTGCCGATCTGCCAAACGTTCCGACATCAGTTCTGACACCGCTTCAGAAATCCCTCTCACAGAAAACAGCATGAGAAAAAAACAGGTCTGCCATGCATAATTGTAGTATGCATATCCCTGATCACCAATAATCTTCTTTAAAAAAATCCTGCATACCACGTCTACAAGAGCAACACTTAATCCGGCAAGCACTAACACAGCTGTCGGCTCAATCGCTTTCTTCTTTCTCATAAAAGCTTCTCCATCGTCATTCTTCGTTCTTCAAATTGACTGTAAAAGTCCCTGTCTTCCTCATAAGCGGCTACATAGAATGTATTTAGCAAAAGCATCGTCACACTCTTTCTCCAATTCTCATCGGAAGATACGGCAATGCTTTTTTCTATTTTCTTTAGCAATTGATGCCAACTAAGAATATATGCTTCATAACGGTTTAATTCCGGTATCTCAAGCCATTTTTTTATCTTAATCTTCGTTTTTGACTTCGGGCATTCATGTACTTGAAGAAAATAAGCAAATCCTCCCCCTTCGTAAATTCGTCCAAGCGGAAAGAGCCTGCAAATGCCCGGACGAAATTCATGAATACTGCAGCGCCCTTCTTCATTGAGAAATGCACAGCATTCTTCTTGCCCCTTCATCTGTAAATTCGGAAGAATGATTCCGTCTACCATATTTAATTCCAGATATTTTTGCAACAACTCTTCAAATGTCATATGCAGGTTCACTTCCAACCGAAAAGCATCCATTGGATCCAACACAATGGAATTCCCCATCTTCTGGCAACAGTCACAACATCCTACACAACCTCCACAGTCAGCTTTTACCATATCATTGGCATGATACCGCTTCCCATCAGAGATTTCTTTCATATCTACATCTCGTTTCATCTTCCGTTCTCCTTTATGTTCTGTTTTAATAGCTAATATAACCTAAATATAACACAAAACACTCCGCTAGCAAACCTATTTGGAATTTTGGCAATTTAACAACCGTGCTGACAGCGCAAAACAGGCATGTATACAGAATTTTATCATTCTATACTACATGCCTGTTTACTTATTTTATCATTCAGAAATACTTTTATTTTATCTTTAATTGTCTGTTCTGAATATGCTACTATTTGTCGTAAATCGTCTTAACCTCAAGGAATTCTTCGTATCCTTCTACACCACCTTCTCTTCCAAGTCCGGACTGTTTATATCCACCGAATGGAGATGCTACATCCCACTGACCTTCATTTACATAAACAGTACCTGTTTTCATCTGGCGAGCAACCATATTCGCTTCTTCTTCCGGTCCATATACAGCCCCTGCAAGTCCGTAGATACTATCATTTGCAATCTCTACAGCTTCTTCTACTGTATCATACGGAAGAACTACCAATACCGGTCCGAAGATTTCTTCCTGCGCAATTCTCATATTTCTTGTAACATCACTGAAAATAGTCGGCTCTGCTACATAACTGCCATTATCTTCCGGAACACCGCCAATAAGAACTCTGGCTCCTTCTTCAATACCAAGCTCAATATATTTCTTTACACGATCAAACTGTTTTCTAGAAGACAGTGGTCCCAATGTTGTGGCTGGATCGTCCATCGGTCCAAATTTATATTCTGCCGCCTGACGAACAAGAATCTCTTCTGCTTTCGCTAATTCATCTCTCGGCACAAGCATTCTTGTTAATGCATTACATGTCTGACCAGCATTCAGCATGACTGTATCAAGAACACCTTTTACTCCATTCTCCCAGTCTCCTCCTTTTAAGAAGACTGCTGCTGATTTTCCACCAAGCTCAAGTGCAATTTTCTTAATATTTGTAAGACCCATGCGGGCAACTTCACGTCCTGCATCTGTAGAACCTGTAAAAGAAATCATATCAACATCCGGATGAAGTGATAATGCATTTCCTACTTCTCCTCCGCGTCCGGTAACAAGATTAAATACGCCGTGCGGATACCCTGCTTTGTCAATTTCTTCGGTAAGAATATATGCTGTTAAAGGTGTAAACTGACTAGGTTTTAGCACAACACAGTTTCCTGCAAGAAGTGCCGGAACAACCTTTTTCTCTATCTGCTCAAGCGGGAAATTCCACGGTGTCAATCCGCCAACAACACCAACTGGCTCTCTTCTTACTACTGATGTATTTCTCCGAACTTCATACTGGAAATTAGCTGCAACTTCAATATAATGCTCTGCTTCTAACAAGAATGGATCTGTATGTACATCTGCAGATACCGTATACGGTGATCCAAGTTCTTTTGTAATTGTTTCAATTAATTCCTGACGACGACTCTTAAGTCCTGCCACAACCTTTTTCATTAACTCTACTCGAGTTTCCAGTGGTGTATACTGCCATGTTTCAAATGCTTTTCTAGCAGCCTGAACCGCTTTATCAACATCTTTTTCGCTTCCTCTTGGAACCCTGGCTACAACTTCATGTGTTGCCGGATCCTCAATATCAATCATTGCACCTGTTTCACCTTCTACCCATGCACCATCAATATATAATTTACGAACATCCATTTCCATGATCTCCTCTCACTATCTTAACTGGTCAAGAAACATTTCATTTTCCACAAATTTTTTCTCTTCTTCTGTCAGTTCCAAACGCGGACGACGAACATAACCACCGTTTAATCCTTTGAAGCTTAATGCATATTTTAATGCCTGAACAGGTTTCGGGAAAGATTCCAGAACATCAAGCGCCGGAAGAATCTGTTTATAGACTTCTTTTCCTTTTTCAAGATCTTTTTCTTCACATACTGATTTGTATAACGCTACACACTGCTCAGGTGCAATATTGGCCAACATGCTGATCCATCCGCACGCTCCGTCAGCAAAACTTTCAAATGCAAGATTATCACATCCACAGAATACAGACACCTCCTGAGGTGCATCCATTAACACTTCTGTCAGCTTATGCATATCTCCGCTTGATTCTTTTACAATTGCCGTATTTGGAATCTGGAATATTTCTTTAAATGTATCTCTTTCAATCGCAATACCCGCCGATCCAGGATTATTGTATGCAACCACTGGGAAATCAACATGTTCAGCAATATAGCGATAATGAGCTACAACTTCATCCTGTGACGGATGACAGTAAAATGGCGGAAGCACCATTGCTGCATGACCGCCGCATTCCTTAATATTCTGTACAAGCTTTACAACATCCTCCGGACGTTCACGAGATGCTCCTACAATCACACTTACCCGATCCTTAATATACGGAACGATTTCTCTTACATAAGCCATGTGTTCTTCATCCGACACACTCTGATATTCTCCTGTCGCTCCAAGAACACAAATTCCCTGCACACCTTTCTCGATCAGCCAGTCAAGATTTTTCTTGGCAGATTCAAAATCAAACTGTCCGTCTTCTTTGAATGGAGTTACTGCTACCGCGTAAACGCCTTTAAACTTTGGATTCATAATGTTGTCTCCTCTCCTTTTTTAATATAATTTATTTTTCTAAAAATCTTTCAAAACTAAGTGGACTCAAATCCATAAATGGCTGCTCTCCAGCGATGATATCAGCCATTACTTTTCCTGTAATCGGAGAAAGTCCAATGCCATCTCCCTCATGCCCTGCTGCAATATAGAAGCCTGGAATCGGTGTTCCAGAAACAATTGGCATATGATCCGGAGTATATGGGCGAAGACCGCTGTATCCGCGAATCACTTTGATATTAGCAATAACCGGGAAGAAACGGATAGCCCGTTCTGCCAACGCTTTCATAACATCAATTTCGCAGGAAACGTTTTCGCCTGCAAAACATCTGGAAGAACCAATCAAGAAATTGTTGGATGCTGTTGGCTCAAATACAAATGCGACACCATTACGTTCAACACGTTCTGAAACCGGACGTTTGTAACCGCCATTTTGGAATTTAGTCAGCATATATCCAAATTCATGAACTTTTCTTCTTGCAACCTGGAAGGTTTGCTCTGAAACAAGAATCTGTCCCTGTCTTGCCTGAATCGGAATATCAAGTCCTACCATTTTACCAATTACCGGAGCCCAGACACCACAGGCATCTACAATATTTTTAGCATAAATATCTTCTTTTTCTGTATGAATAATAAATGCATTTCCGTCTTTCTCAATTCCTGTTACCCGATTATGAAGTGAAAGCACCGCTCCCTTTTTCTCTGCACCAAGGGCAAGCCCATATGCAAGACCAATCGGATATACCGATCCATCAGTAATAGTTTCCAGACCTCCATACACATCCTTTGCAAGAAATGGCTCATCGTCCTGAACTTCTTTCTGATCCATCATGCGCATCTGGATACCGCATTTTTTCATATCTTCACAAAATTGACTAGCAATTTCAAATTCTTCTTCGGTTTCTGTCAGAAAAAGGCTTCCTTTCTGCTTCCACTCCAGATCATAATCAAGTTCTTTTGCAAGTTCTGGAAACATTCTCTGGCTTTCTCTTGCAAATAATGCATCAAATCCAGGCTGTTTATCACAGACAAGTACGTTCCCATCACTTCGGCTGCTTGTGGACTCTGCAATATCCCCCGCATCAATTAAAACAACTGATGCTCCCTTTTTAGCATTGTAATAAGCAACTGAGGAACCAACTGCTCCCGCACCAATTACAGCTACATCAAATGCTTTATTCATGATCACAAGCCTCCTTTCCATCTTCTGCCAGTTCACCGAATGTAACCGGACGAACCGGAGGACGATCTGTACTTCCTTTTATCTCATCTGTACGCTTTCCTGTTTCCTCTGCAAGAATTCTGCTTACCAGTTTACCGCATGTTCTTCCCTGGCAAAGTCCCATTCCTGCGCGGACACGGCGTTTAATCTCTGTCACAGAAGTCGCTTTATATTCACGGATTGCTTTTCTGATTTCCCCTGCTGTAATCTCTTCACATCGGCAAACAATTACATCATCATCAAGAACCCCTTCCGGTTCAATTCTCTCAAAGCCTTTCCCCGGTTCCGGAAGTCTCAGACGACGCATTGTTCTAACTTCATCAATGTATTCTTTCGGAACTGCCATCGTAATGACCGGTGTATGATCATTTCGAACCGGATTCATAACTCTGACAACCGTTCCTTTACATACAAATTCTCCTCCACGGCTCAATGCATCTACCACATCTCCTTTTTCCGGAAGAGGAAGATATTCAAACGGAAAACTGATTGTTGCCTCTGTTTCACTATATGTTTTATCTACAACAAAAATTGCAAGACCTGAACACGCTGCCACACACATTCCGCATCCGGTGCATTTTCCACGATCGATCTGTGGAGTATTTGTAATCGGCTCCCCAACTGTAATTGCATGGAACGGACATGCCCCCTCACATGGATTACATGGAATTTCCTGTACACATTCTGCAATTGCCACCGGCCCTTGCGCAAAACGCTCTTCCGTCGGCCAGCCATTTGCTGCTTTAATCTCTTCCATTGTCGGATATCCGTCATAGATCACTCCTGATTTCTTTTCCATTATTTACGAGCCCCCTTTTCCAGCACTCTTTCCTTCGCACTCATTCTTCGTTCTCCAAATGGTCCCTGACGAAGTGATAAAAGTCGTTCATTAATTTCTTTCTTTCTCTCAACAGCCATTTCCGGCGCTAAATGCCCAAGAGCTTCTGCCGCTGCTGCACCGGCAAGACGACCTTCATCCATTGCCGTACTTGCTTCCTCAACTCCTGCTGTATCACCTGCCACATAAATTCCGTCCACGCTTGTTTCCATATTTTCATCATGCATCGGCATCCAACCACCAAGCTCTGGAATAAACTCATGATGTACCCCTGCCATCTGCGCAAGCTCTGACAGCGGTCTTAATCCGACTGCGACACAGATGACATCTACATCAACTGCCATCTCAGTTCCTTTTAATATTTTTCCATTTTCAAATCTTGCAATAACAGCACGTTCTACTTTATCAGTTCCCTGTGCCTCTGCAATCGTATGTCCTAGGAAGAACGGAACACCGGCACGTTTTAATTTCGCTGCATGAACTCCGTATGCCCCAATCTTTGGCATTCCTTCAACAATCCCGACAACATCTGCCCCTGCTTGAAGTAGCTGATACGCAACAATTACTCCAACATTTCCTGATCCAACCATCAGAACACGTTTTCCCGGCAATACACGGTTTACATTTACCATTGTCTGTGCTGCGCCTGCTCCCATAACGCCCGGAAGTGTCCATCCTGGAAAACGCAACGGATTTTCTGCTCCACCTGTACAGATTAGAAGTTTTTCTGCTTCTACAACCTCTGTCACACCGTCACGCAATACTGCTACACGCTTATCTGAGAAAATTCCGATCACAGCGCTGTTAAGCCAAACTTCAACGCCGCTTTCCTCTGTATCTTTTAATAGCTGCTTTCCGATATCAATTCCGCGAACTCCTGCACTGTGAGCTTTGGAACCAAAGAATTTATGAAGCTGTTTGAAAAGCTGTCCTCCCGCCTTTCTATTTTCATCAATGACAAGCACTTCACACCCGTGGCTTTTCGCCTCAATTGCAGCTGCAAGACCAGCCGGTCCGCCGCCGATGATCACTACTTCTTTTTTCATTCCTGGATCCTCCTTTTTCCGTATCCTTCCTGTGTCTCGATTACCATACCATCTTCTACCGGAGTAATACATGTTCGTACATTAGGTTTTCCATTCACTGTCATAACACAATCTGTACACTGACCTATT
The DNA here is from genome assembly GCA_958446945.1 of uncultured Lachnospiraceae bacterium. Lineage (GTDB taxonomy): Bacteria > Bacillota > Clostridia > Lachnospirales > Lachnospiraceae > UBA9414. The sequence goes on from CAUCYJ010000001.1 coordinate 9,193, forward strand.
CCACAAAAAATTCCTCGCGGTTCATGATTTTTTGCAGTATGCCTATGTACCATCATACCATTTGCCATCAAAACCGCCGCAATCATTTCTCCACTCCTTGCAGTCAATTTCTTTCCGTCAACCGTAATCTCAACCATCTCTGCCGGTTCTTGATCTCCCAAAATCGGATGCTCTGTTACTCTCATTTCATCCATGTTTCTACCTCTCCCTTCTTCTTAACCTTCTTCTTAATTATGCTAGTTGTTATGCTAATTGATATCCTGTCGGAAAAATATCATCCGGATCCAAAACAAATGTATGAATTCCAGTTACCCAGGCCTTTCCGGTTACTTCCGGAATCACTGCCGGAATTCCTGACACCTCTGCATTTCCAAAATATGTACACTTAAACTGGCTTCCGATAATACTCTGATGTATAAACGATTCTCCTAACTGAATTTTACCTTTTTTCGCAAGTACAGAAAGTTTTGCCGATGTTCCTGTTCCGCAAGGAGATCTATCGATTGCTCCCGGAGGAATAATTACCGCATTTTTCACTGCACCATCTTCCTGCCCTGACGGTTCATAAAATTCCACATGTGTCACATGGTTTTCAAATGGAATTTCCGGATGAACAACGTGGATCTGTTCATTAATGTATGTTTTTAATTTGTTTCCTGCCGCAATAAGTTTTGATGCCTGCTTTGGTTCAACACTCAGTCCAACAGATGCAGCCGGTAAGATTGCGTAAATATTGCCGCCATAAGCAATATCCATCTGAACATCACCATATTCTTCTGTTTTAACGACCGCATTTTCTTCCATAACAAACGCCGGTGCATTCACAAATGTTACACTGACCGCTGTGTTATCCTTCACTTCAATTTTAAGTTTTACAAGACCTGCTGCTGTATCAAGTGTCACATGTGTATAAGGTTCCTCAATTTCAACCATTCCTGATTCAATCAATGACGTTCCAACACCAATGGTGTCATGTCCGCACATCGGCATCCAACCGCCCACTTCAAAATAAAGAACCCCAAAATCTGCTTCCTCTCTGCAAGGTTCTGTGATGATAGTTCCTGACATAACCTCATTTCCTCTCGGTTCATATGTCAAAAGCTGTCTTACCCAGTCTCCCTCTGTAGACATATATTCCAGTTTTTCAATCATCGTTTTACCTGGAATTTTGGGAATTCCGCCGAGCACATTTCTAGTCGGCTCTCCACAGGTATGAGTGTCAATCGTATGAAAAGTTTTTTTAATTTTCATATCCTGCTTTTCTCCTCTCACTACACTAAATTTGTTTTGTACCGTGTTCTAGACTATAGTTTAAATCTTGTTCTCATTATAGCATTTATTTACACTATGTCAATCATTTTTTCACGTATGTGAAATCATTAACTTTGTGTGTGAATTTTTTGACTATTCACTTTTATCATATTTTCCACATTTTTTCTTGTTAAGTTTATATCGCATTAATATATATCAATTTTTATGCCGTTTTTTGGTTAATAAAGATCTATAATTGTTATTTTTTTATCTTCTTTTTAATTCGCTTCATTTTTCATATATATGAATTCTTTCAAAAGTTGACGTTGCATACAAAAAAAGATATACTAAATTTAACAAAAATAGATGAAAGGAGCTTTTGCCATGAACCACAATTTACCAATTGGCGAAAAGATCAAAGCTCTTCGCAATGCAAATAATCTTACTTTAAAACAGTTAGGAGAGATGACGAATCTATCGGTCGGTTTCCTCTCCCAAATGGAACGCGGCATGTCTTCCATTGCCATTGATACATTAGAAAAAATCGCTTCTGTACTTAATGTCAGCCTTACAAGCTTCTTCGAAGATTCTTCTCCGACTGAAAAAGCTGCTGAAAGCGCAGATCCCGTTATTCACAGATTTGCACAACACGCAACCCCTGTCAGCAGTCATATCATCCAGACAGTTCTGAGCAAAGATGTTATGGCTTTTGATCTTCTTCCAAGGCTTTTTGATCTCATGCCATTTGCAAATGACGAAGAAGAGCATTTGGAAATGTATAGTCATAAAGGCGAAGAATTTATTTATATTTTAGAAGGTATCGTAACAATTCATGTAGATGGTCGACAATATATTCTTTATCCTGGCGACTGTATCCAGATTCACTCAAACGAAGAACACAACTGGCGAAACTGTACAAACAGAACAGCACGTCTTCTTTCCGTAAACGTACCGAATCCGTTCCGTCATCCAGAAGAAGGACATATTATGCCACTATAAATTTCCTATTTAAAGTATTTTAAAAAAATTCTTCTTTTTCTTTCTGCTTTCAGGCAAAACGCCGAAGTTGCAAAATCTGAAGAATTTTGTAAAAAATCTATGGACGAATCGTTCTGTTTATGAGAGAATGAATATGTATGGTGTTAAAAGTTTATCAACCATTTATCATTCAAGCAGAATATATGCATTTGAAAGGAGTTTTTAACATGATTTATTCACATGAAGTACAGATGATGTGTCCTGTAGCACAGGGTGCCAATCACGGACCAGCTCCAATCCCGGAAGAAGCAAAATGGGTAAAAGCAAAAGAAGTGAAAGACATTTCCGGTTTAACACACGGCATTGGCTGGTGTGCTCCGCAGCAGGGAACATGTAAATTAACACTGAACGTAAAAGATGGTATCATCCAGGAAGCACTGGTTGAAACAATCGGATGCTCAGGTATGACTCATTCTGCAGCTATGGCTTCTGAAATTCTTCCTGGTAAGACAATTCTTGAAGCTTTAAATACAGACCTTGTTTGTGATGCTATCAATACAGCTATGAGAGAATTATTCTTACAAATTGTATACGGAAGAACACAGAGTGCATTCTCTGAAGATGGTCTCCCGATCGGTGCCGGACTCGAAGATTTAGGAAAAGGTCTTCGCTCTCAGGTTGGTACAATGTACGGTACACTTGCAAAAGGTCCTCGTTACCTTGAAATGGCTGAAGGATATGTTACTGGTATTGCTCTTGATGAGAACAACGAAATCATCGGCTACAAATTCGTAAGTCTCGGAAAATTCACAGACTTCATCAAAGCTGGCGATACACCAAACGAAGCATGGGAAAAAGCTCAGGGACAATACGGCCGCGTTGCTGATGCTGTTAAGATTATTGACCCAAGAAAAGAGTAATCAGTCATAATAATATAGGAGGACAATGAAATGGCTTTATTTGAATCATATGAAAGAAGAATTGATAAAATCAATGAAGTATTAAACAGCTATGGAATTGCTTCACTGGAAGAAGCTGAAAAGATCACAAAAGATGCTGGACTTAATGTTTACGATATGGTAAAAGGTATCCAGCCGATCTGTTTCGAAAATGCATGCTGGGCATACATCACAGGTGCTGCTATCGCAATTAAAAAAGGTTGTACAAAAGCAGCAGACGCAGCTGCAGCAATCGGTGAAGGACTTCAGGCTTTCTGTATTCCGGGCTCTGTAGCAGATCAGCGTAAAGTAGGTCTTGGTCACGGTAACTTAGGCAAGATGTTACTGGAAGAAGATACAGACTGTTTTGCATTCCTTGCAGGTCACGAATCTTTCGCAGCTGCAGAAGGTGCTATCGGTATTGCTGAAAAAGCTAACAAAGTTCGTCAGAAACCACTTCGTGTTATCTTAAACGGACTTGGAAAAGATGCCGCAAAGATTATTTCCAGAATCAATGGTTTCACATATGTAGAGACAGATTACGACTACTACACAGGCGAGTTAAAAGAAGTTGCAAGAACATCTTACTCAGATGGTCTTCGTTCAAAAGTAAATTGCTATGGTGCAAATGATGTTCGCGAAGGTGTTGCGATCATGTGGAAAGAAGGCGTTGATGTTTCTATCACAGGAAACTCTACAAACCCAACACGTTTCCAGCACCCAGTTGCAGGTACATATAAAAAAGAATGTATCGAAGCCGGAAAGAAATATTTCTCTGTTGCTTCAGGCGGTGGTACAGGACGTACACTTCACCCAGACAATATGGCAGCAGGTCCTGCTTCTTATGGTATGACAGATACATTAGGACGTATGCATTCTGATGCACAGTTCGCTGGTTCTTCTTCTGTTCCGGCTCATGTTGAAATGATGGGTCTGATCGGTGCTGGTAACAATCCAATGGTTGGTATGACTGTTGCTGTTGCTGTTGCTGTAGAAGAAGCTGCTAAAGAAGGTAAGTTCTAGTTTGTATTTCCAATTTACCGGAACAAATTTTAGGGCAGAAGCATTATGCTTCTGCCCTATTTTCATTTCTATGAAATTTCTTCCGCCACCATTTTCCAGAATTTTGCGTTTTTCTGGAATTTCCTTAATTCTTCTTTATCAAAATCAATCGTCAGATATCCATTTCCAACGGAAGTATCTTCTGTAACATATTCGAAGCCAATCTCAATTCCATCACCTGTTAACATAAATATTGGAGAAATTCTCTCTTTGCCACTATCGCCTTCAAAGAAATGTTCCAGTTCTTTTGCAGAGTAGGCATTTACAAATCCATTTTCCGGATAGTGATCGATAGCTTCTTCTTTCCACATATTTACAAATGTATGATTCGCATGAATTACATCTTTCAAATCATATATTTCTCCGCTCTTTACATTTGCAACAACAGAACGAAGTCCCACCTGAATGTTATTATAATTCCCAACACTGTAATAGTCTTCAAAAGCTACGCAGATTAGATTTTCATCCTGATAAGTGACTTTATAATTCACTTGCGATGCCACAACCGCCTCCTGCCGCATCATCCATTCTTTCATCTCTTCTGTCGGATTTTCATAATATGTTATAACGGTCTCTCTTGCACAGTTTTTTAATTCCTCGTTAAGTTCTTTTTCTACTTTTTCTGAGAGCCCGCTTAACTGTGGATAATTAATATTATAAGAAATAAAATATGATGATGATCTGTCACTTTCAAATGCATCATTTTCTTCTTCAATCTCATACCCTGCATTTGCAGCAATATATGCTTCTGCCTGTAAAATACCGTCATTTTCCTCCTCTGGTTCCTCTTCCGGCATCGGAATCATCTTCTCATCAAACGGGATTTCCTGTGCATAAGTCCGTTCGGTTTCTTTTTGTCTTTGTACCGTTCCAAATACGAAAAAAGCCAACACCCCTAAAATGAATACAAGAAACATAATGCCCGCCATGACTGCAATTCCAATATACAGACCTGTATTGGATTTTTTCTTAGTCGGATTCTGCTGACAGCATTTCTGAATAGACATTCGAAGCGTCTTTTTCATCATTCCATATTCTGGAACAAATGCTCCTTCCTCTTCAAATCCAAGTTTCCTGTATAATGCCTCTTTCTCCGGAATCGTCTTTATTGTCAGATATTCATACATATTCGAAGTCACTGCAAGACGGCACGCCTCCTGAAGCAGCTTTGCTTCTAAATGTTCTTTTTGATAACCCAAATCCGTATACAGAAAGAGTACTTCTCCTTGTGTATCCAGTTCCAAAGCCCCGCATACTGTTTCTTTTTCATAAGCTGCAAATAACAAAATCTTACCTGCCCGATAACGCTCTAATTGATTTTCATATTTCAAAAATGTAAGAAATGCTTCTTTTCCTTCTTCTGTGTAGCGTTCCAGATCTTGTTTCCAGAACATCTGAGCCGAGAAATTCAGTACGCTCCATAATTCTGTTTCTTTTACAATTCTAATCTGCATTCTTTTCCTCCATTCTGCTGTCACATACTGTTTCTTGAACAGACCGTGTATCCTCCAGCTCTTCCCTGAGAATTTCAATCGCCCGTTCTACGGAAGCTTTTCGTATTTCTTCCCGTGTTCCATGAAAATGACATTCTTCCACACGAATCCTGTTATTTAAACAACATCCGATATACACCAGTCCTACCGGTTTTTCTTTTGTTCCTCCTGTCGGTCCGGCAATTCCTGTCGTTACAAGCGCAGCATTCGCATTCGCTATTGTTGCCGCTCCCCGCGCCATCTCTTCTGCTGTCTGGCTGCTGACCGCTCCAAATTTCTCCAGCGTTTCATGAGCCACTCCTAAGATTTTCTCTTTCGCTGCATTAGAATAAGTAATATGTCCTTCTTCATACACTTCAGACGCGCCGGAAACATTCAGAAGACGTCCTGCCAAGAGACCGCCTGTACAGGATTCTGCCGTAGTAACTTTCCACTTTCTTTCTCTTAATACTTCTATTACACTCTCTTCTATTGCTTTTTTCATCTATTCCTCTCCTGTTTTCATTTTCCCCAAATATCTGTATTAGTTAATATTATAACACGTTTTTCATCACGAATGGCTAATTACACACTTTTTTCATATTTCTCTATCAAAAAAATCCTGCCAAGGGAACTTTGCTCTACCCTGGCAGGACTTTCCATTATTTTTTACATACCGCCTCTTGTAAGGACTTCTTTATTCTTTGCAATATAATCTACAAGTGAGATGATCGTCAGCGCCAATGATACCCAAATCAGAACTGTTCCGATTGTATCAAAAATACCGCCAAGATCCATAATCAATACGACAATCATTAACATTTGGAATGTTGTTTTGAATTTGCCCCAGTAACTTGCAGCAATAACAATTCCATTATCTGATGCAACAAGACGGAATCCGCTAATAATAAATTCACGGCTGATAATAATAATTACAATCCACGCCGCCAGTTTTCCGTTCTCTATGAGACAGATCATTGCAGCAGAAACAAGAAGTTTATCTGCCAGCGGATCCATAAATTTTCCGAAATTTGTTACAAGATTGTATTTTCTTGCGATTTTCCCATCCAAAAGATCTGTCAAACTAGCTATGATAAAAATTGCAAGGGCAATCCACTTTCCGGAAGCGCCGCCCAGATCCGTCAGCATAAATACTACGAAAAACGGAATCATCAGCACACGCAGTACCGTTAATTTATTTGGTAAATTCATGATAATAACTCTCCTATCAAATCGTATTCCTGTGCTCCGGTCACTTTTACCATTGCAAAATCTCCGGAAACAAGTTCTTCATCTGTCATAATAAAAATCAAACCGTCAACATTCGGCGCATCCTTGTAAGTCCTTCCTACATAGGCGTTCTCATCTGCCACCTTGCCCTCAATCATCACAAGCACCGTCTGCCCGATCATGTTTTCTGCAAGCTCAAAAGCAATATCTTGCTGAAGCTCCATAAGTTCTGCCTGACGATCTTCCTTAATCTCTTCGGGAATCTGATGTTCAAATTCTGCTGCCGGAGTATCTTCTTCCGGTGAATAAGTAAATACACCAAGTCGATCAAATTCCATCTGATCGACAAAATCCATGACTTCTTCGTGCTGTTCCTCGGTTTCTCCAGGAAATCCTGTAATCAGTGTCGTTCGGATGCAAATATCCGGAATTTCTTCCCGTAAATGTTCCACCGTCTCAATTAACTGCGCTTTTGAGGTACGCCGTCCCATCCGCTTTAAAATTGCATCGCTGGCGTGCTGGATCGGAAGGTCAATATAATGACAAATCTTTGGCTCTTCTTTCATAACCTGGATCAATTCCTCTGTAATTTCTTCCGGATAACAATAAAGAATCCGGATCCAACGAAGTCCGCTGACTTTACAAAGTGCCCGCAAAAGCTTTGGAAGAGATTTCTCACCGTAAATATCTTTACCGTATACTGTTGTTTCCTGTGCCACCAGAATCAATTCTTTTACGCCCTGTTCTGCCAGATATTCTGCCTCTTTTACAAGGCGCTCCATTGGAACACTGCGATAATTTCCACGTATTTTGGGAATAATACAGTAAGTACAGTGCTTATCACAACCTTCTGCAATCTTCATGTAAGCATAATGACCACCGGTTGTCACAATCCGCTTTTCATCTACAAGAGGAAGTGCATTCACGTCGTTAACGATCAGCTTGTGTTCTCCATGAAGCGCAGCTGCAATTGCTTCTAGAATCTTATCATAAGAAGTTGTCCCAAGCACTGCATCTACTTCCGGAATCTCATCCATGATTTCCTGGCGATAACGTTCCGCTAAACATCCTGTAACTACAAGCGCTTTCAGTTTACCGCTTTTCTTCCATTCAGCCATCTCAAGAATGGTGTTGATACTCTCTTCTTTTGCATCATGGATAAAACAGCATGTGTTGATTACAATAATGTCTGCACTGGCCTCATCATCAACCATCTGATATCCATGTTTTGCCAACATTCCAAGCATCACTTCTGTATCTACCAGATTCTTATCACATCCGAGAGAAATAAACAATAAATTCATCAATCTGTTTCTCCTGTCTTCCTATATTTTTAGAAGGCAGATACCGGATCCGGCATCTGCCTTTTTATGCTACTCTTCTTCTGAGTTTTCTGCAATAATCTTAATCTTTCCATTGTTCAATTCACTGATTGCAATAGAAAGCGGTTTATCCTTGTCTTTTACCGGAACAAGCGGTTCTGCTCCTGCAATAATCTGTCTTGCGCGTTTTGCAGTGGCAAGTACAATGGAATAACGGCTGTTAACAATCTTTGTTGCACCTTCTTCCACGTCCTGATTTACTACTCTCATCAAATCTGTATAAGATGGATGTAACATAAATTATTCTCCTTTCGTTTGAGCTTCCTGAAGCTCTGTTTTAATCTGTTCTATAAAATTCTGATTTCGGAATGTCCTGCGATGCTCACTCTGAATAATCTGATGCATCTCTTCCACACAAATCTCCAACTTGTCATTAATTACGAGGTGATCATATTGATCCATGAACTGCGCTTCCTCTGCTGCACGTTTCATTCTCGCTTCAATGACGTCCATCGTCTCCGTTCCTCTGCCGATCAACCTTTCTTTTAGTGTATCAGCGTCCGGCGGTGTCACAAAGAGGAGTAATGTGTCAGGAAACTTCTCCTTAATCTTAAGTGCGCCCTGAATTTCAATTTCCAGAATCACATTTTTTCCGGCAGATAACTGTTCTTCCACATACGCCTTCGGTGTGCCATAGTAGTTATCCACGTACTTAGCATACTCTATCAGCTCATCTTTCGCAATCATTTTTTCAAATTCTTCTTTTGTGCGGAAAAAATATTCCACGCCATTTTTCTCGCCTTCCCGCGGACTTCTTGTTGTGGCAGATACCGATAGCGCATAACGCTCACTATAGCGGTTCATCAACGCTTTCATCAGTGTTCCTTTCCCTGCGCCCGAAAAACCGGATACAACGATTAAGATTCCCTGTGTTTTCATCTGTTCACCTTCCAAACTCTTTATTCAATATTTTGAATCTGTTCCCTGACTTTTTCAATCTCTGTCTTCAGATCAATGGCAATATTAGAAATTTCCAGATCATTTGCTTTAGACAGAATCGTATTTGCCTCTCGATTCATCTCCTGAGCAATAAAATCAAGCTTTCGCCCAATTCCTTCATCACTCTCCAATGTTTCTTTCATATGTACAATATGGCTCTTAAGGCGTACTACTTCTTCATCAGTACAGATCTTATCTGCAAAAATAACTACTTCCGCAGCAATCCTTCCCTCATCCATCTGAGTATCTTCCAGAAGTTCTTTTACTTTTTCCTCTAATTTTTCCCGATATTCAGAAACAATCTGTGGGGATCGCTCTTCAATCAATGTAATCTTCTCCAACATTCCATCCAACTTGCCAAGCAGATCTTCTTTCAGATGTGCCCCTTCTGCTGTTCTTGTCTCGACAAACTGTGTAAATGCTCCCTTTAATGCCTTCTCAAGACTACTCCAGAGTTCTTCTTCATTCTCTGTTTGCTCTTCCATCGTCAGCACTTCCGGATAACGTGATAACGTAGAAACACGAATATCATTCTCTAATCCAAATGTCTCTTCCATCATCTTAAAACATTCCATATATTCTGCTGCAAGAGATTCATTATATTTCAAAACACCCTGTGTCTCTGTCATATCTTCATATGTAATGAAAATATCAACTTTTCCACGCTGTGCATACTGCTTCAGCAGCGTCCTGATTGCAGATTCAAAAAAACTGAGTTTCTTCGGCATACGGATGTTGATATCTAAATATCTATGGTTTACACCCTTCATCTCTACCGTAAATTTGCGTTGTGCTTCAGAGACTTCAAATCTTCCAAAGCCTGTCATACTTTTTATCATTGAAATTTCCTCTTTAACTTCCTCATTCAGTATTTGACTATTTGGCACTAAATTTTATTATAAAACATTTTAAAATAGCCGTCAATTCCCTGCTCTTATGAATTTTATAAATCTGCTGAAGCATCCAGAAGAAATTCTGTAATCAGTTCGATACAGCCTTCCACATCTTTCTCATCTGCCACTTCTGCCGGCGAATGCATATAGCGAAGTGGAATTGATACAAGAACTGTCGGGATTCCTTCATTGGCGAAATGAATCTGGTCAGCATCTGTACATGTCATTCCGGATCCCGTTTCAATCTGATAAGCAATGTCTGATTTTTCAGCACATGTTTTCATCTTGGCATTCATTGATTTTACAATGAGAGGATTGATACAGAGAACCGGTCCCTTTCCAAGCTCAACACGTCCTGCATCCCCCTCGCGCACACCTGCATAATCACTTGTATAGGTAACATCTACTACAATAGCCGCATCCGGTTTTACACGTTCTGCTGTCCAGCGGGCGCCATTTTTTGTTGTTTCTTCTCCGACTGTTGCTCCTGCATACACACCGCAGCTGCATCCTCTTTCTTTTGCACGTTTCAGCGCTTCCATAATGATAAAGACTCCAAGACGGTCATCCAGAGCTCTTGCTGTAAATCTGCCGCCTGCAAGCTTTCTAATACAGGTATCAAACACAACTCCGTCTCCCGGCTCTACCAGTTTCTCTGCCTCTTCTCTGCAAGAAGCGCCGATATCCACAAGAAAATCAGAAGCTGACAGATCTTGTTTTTTCATCAGTTCTCTTGTAATCTGTACTACACCATAAACAACACCGTTTGCTGTCTCAATCTGTACACGCTGCCCCGGATAAGTATGCGGAATAATTCCACCATATCTTGAAACATGAAGCATTCCATCTTCCGCAATATGTGTTACCATAAGCCCAATCTCATCTGCATGTGCCGCAAGAAGAATCTTCTTCTCTGCCTGCGGATTCAAAACACAAACAGTATCGCCAATAGCATCTGTACGAATCTCATCCGCATAAGAAGCCATTTCTTTCTGCAGTACTTCCTGAAGCTTCTCCGGAAAACCTCCTACTGAAATCTGATTTAAAATGTCTGTCAAAAATTTTTCATTCTTCATGATATTGTCTTCCTTCTCCTGATTATTTTTTCATCATTTATTCATAAATCGGATATCTTTCACAGATATGTCCAACACGTTCGCGAATTTCATCCGCCTTCGTTTCAAATTCTGTTGCTGCAAGTTTGATACAGTGTGCAATCTCCGGCATATCCTGTTCTTTCAGCCCTCTCGTAGTAATCGCAGGCGTTCCGATTCTCACACCGCTTGTCACGAACGGGCTCTCCGGATCATCCGGAACTGCATTTTTATTGACGGTAATATATACTTCATCCAAACGGTTCTGAAGTTCTTTTCCTGTAATATGCATATTTCTCAAATCTACAAGCATCAAATGATTATCCGTTCCACCGCTGACAAGCTCAAATCCTTCCTGCATCAGTGCATCTGCTAATGCTTTTGCATTTTTTACTACCTGCTGCTGATATTCCTTAAATTCCGGTTTCAATGCTTCTCCAAAGCAAACAGCCTTTGCACCGATTACATGCATCAGCGGTCCTCCCTGTGTTCCCGGAAAGATTGCCTTATTAATTGCTTTCGCATATTGTTCTTTGCATAAAATCATACCGCCTCGTGGTCCGCGCAGCGTCTTATGAGTTGTAGTCGTAACTACATCTGCATACGGAACCGGACTCTGATGCAGCCCGGCTGCTACAAGTCCTGCTATATGCGCCATATCTACAAAGAGATATGCTCCGACTTCTTTTGCAATTTCAGCAAACAAATCAAACCGGATTTCTCTCGGATAGGCAGATGCTCCCGCAACAATCATCTTCGGCTGACACTCTTTCGCAATCTTGCGAATCTCTTCATAATCAAGTACGCCTTCCCGATTCACTCCGTACGGTACAAAATGATACAGCAGTCCTGATGCATTGACCGGTGAACCATGTGTCAGATGTCCTCCATGCTCCAGATTCAATCCCATTACCGTATCTCCCGGCTTAAGAAATGCCTGATACACTGCCAGATTGGCATTTGCTCCGCTGTGCGGCTGAACACATGCATGCTCTGCACCAAAAAGCTTCTTTGCTCTTTCAATTGCCAGATCTTCAAGTACATCAATTTCTTCACAACCGCCGTAATAACGCTTTGCCGGGTAACCTTCCGCATATTTATTTGTCGGAACTGTTCCCATCGCAAGCATAACCGCCGGAGACACAATATTTTCTGATGCAATCAGTTCCAGATTTCTCCGTTCTCTTTTCATTTCCTGAAACAATGCTTCTCCTACTTCCGGATCATGTTCTTTCACATAATTCATAACTTCTGTAATTAAATTCATCGCCGTTCCTCCTTCTGTGTCAATTAAGCATATCATAATATTTATCTTACCATATCCAGGTCATTTTTGAAATACACCGAGTAAAAGAATTCCATTCTTTTCCCCTGGATTCTTCTGAATTTCCTCTTGAAAATCAAATACAAATACGTCACAATAGAAACATCAAACTAATAAGAAAAGAGGAATAATTATGGCATTTGATGGAATTACCGTTGCAAACCTTGTTCAAGAATTAAATGTATCATTAAACGGTGGCCGTATTTATAAAATCGCACAACCCGAAAGCGACGAATTGTTACTCACAATTAAAACTCCAGCCGGACAAAAGCGTCTTCTCATCTCTGCAAGCGCTTCTCTTCCGCTTATCTATTTGACAGCAGATAACAAGCCGAGCCCAATGAACGCACCGAACTTCTGTATGCTTCTAAGAAAACATATCAGTAATGGTCGGATCATTTCAATCTCACAGCCAAAACTTGAGCGAATTATTTCTATTGAAATCGAGCATCTGGATGAACTGGGCGATCTTTGCCGCAAATATCTTATTGTAGAAATCATGGGCAAACACAGCAATATCATTTTCTGTGATATGAATCAAAGAATCATTGACAGTATTAAACACGTTTCTTCTCAGATGAGTTCTGTTCGCGAAGTGCTTCCCGGACGCACTTATTTTATCCCGGATACGATGGAAAAATTAGACCCTCTGACAGTTTCAGAAGCAATATTCTCTGAGCACCTCATCAGTAAACCGATGGCGCTCTCAAAAGCAATCTATACCAGTTTTACCGGAATCAGCCCTGTTGCTGCAGAGGAAATCTGTTACCTCTCCGGACTGGATTCATCTATTCCTGCTTCCGAATTATCTAGTGATCTAATGCTTCATTTGTATAAACAATTCCGGATTTATTTTGATCAGGTAACAGAGGGTGCTTTTAAACCATGTATTTATACTGACGGAAAAGAACCGAAAGAGTTTTCTTCTCTGCCGCTGACACATTTTGCTGACCTTCAGACAATTCCATATGACTCCGTTTCCGCACTACTTCAAGATTATTATTCCATGAAGAATACACTTACCCGGATCCGCCAAAAATCCGCTGATCTGCGTCATGTTGTACAGACTTCTCTTGAACGCAACCGCAAGAAATATGATCTCCAGTCAAAGCAGCTGCAAGACACAGAGGGGCGTGACAAATTCAAAGTCTATGGGGAATTGATCCATACTTACGGTTATCATCTTCCGGAAGGTTCCAAAAAACTGGAAGCACTCAACTATTATACAAATGAAATGGTAACCATTCCTCTGGATGCTGCAAAAACACCGCAGGAAAATGCACAGCGCTATTTTGAAAAATACAATAAACAGAAACGTACTTTTGAAGCGCTTTCCACGCTGATCCAGGAAACACAGGATGAGATTACTTATCTGGAATCTATCAGCAATGCCCTTGATATTGCGCTCGAAGAAGACGATCTCATTCAGATCAAAGAAGAATTAATGGAAACCGGCTATGTGAAACGAAAATTTTCCAAAAAGAAAGTCAAGATTACAAGCAAACCTTTTCACTATATCTCTTCTGACGGATATGATATTTTTGTAGGAAAAAACAATTATCAGAATGAAGAACTTACGTTCCAGGTGGCTACCGGAAATGATTGGTGGTTTCATGCAAAAGGCTGCCCCGGATCTCATGTCATTGTAAAAGCCAATAACGAAGAACTTCCGGATCGTACTTTTGAAGAAGCCGGTCGCCTGGCCGCATTTTATTCCAAAAATCGCGGAAATGACAAAGTCGAAATTGATTATATTCAAAAAAAGCATATCAAAAAAGTAAAAAGCGCCAAGCCGGGATTTGTTATTTATCATACAAATTATTCTCTCGTTATTGACTCTGACATTTCCGGCATCCGGCAAATATAACCCTATAAAGGAGGATACGAATGATTTACTGGGAAAATACAGAATTGCAAATACGCTCCATGATAAAAGAAGATATTCCTTCTTTCACAGAAGCCTTTCTTGAGATGGGTTGGACTCCCAAACCGGAAATCCACGAACGCTACCTCAAAGAACAGGCTGAAGGAAAACGTTATATCTTTGTCGCACAATACAAGGGACAGACAGCCGGTTATGCGACTTTGCTTCCACTTGCCTGTGACGGTCCTTACAAAGAATGTTATCCGGAAGTTGTGGATTTTAATGTCTGGGAGAAATTCCGCCGTCATGGAATTGGAAATCATATTCTCGATGCAGCCGAAAACTTCGCCGCTTCTTTCAGCGATCACATCTGTCTTGGTGTCGGTCTCTATTCCGGCTATGGAAGTGCTCAGCGCATGTATGTAAAACGAGGATACATTCCCGACGGCAGCGGAATCTGGTGGAACCAAAAACCATTGCCGCCGTATGCTGACTGCTGCAATGACGATGACCTTGTGCTATTTCTTGCAAAAGAGCTAAGGAGAGCGTAAACTCTTTTATCTGCTTCCTTTTAAATGATCTATGAACTGCTGCGCGGTGCGGCCGGACAGCCCGCCGTGTGTCAGTTCCCAGCGATTCGCTTCTAAAAGCAGTTGCTCCTGTGGAAGTTCTATTCCATTTCTTTTGGCAAGTTCACATACAATCTGCTGAAATTCCTTCTTTGCCGGAGAATCAAAGAAAATCGTCTCACCAAACCGAGCCACAAGGGATAATTTTTCCTGCACCGTATCATTTGCATGAATATCACTGTCATATTCCTCCCTGTCGCGGAACGATTCCCGGATCAAATGCCTCCGGTTAGATGTGGCATAAATCAGGACATTTTCCGGCTTCTTTTCCAGTCCGCCCTCTATCACCGCTTTTAAATATTTATATTCAATCTCAAATTCCTCAAATGACAGATCATCCATATAAATAATAAATCGATAATTTCTATTTTTAATCTGTTGGATGACCTCATGCAGATCCCGAAACTGATGTTTGTATACTTCGATCATCCGAAGCCCCTGATCATAATAGCGGTTTAAAATCGCCTTAATTGCAGAAGACTTTCCTGTACCGGCAGCACCGAACAGCAGACAGTTATTGGCACTTTTCCCCTCTACAAATGCTTCTGTATTCTGAATCAATTTCTTCTTAGCGGTTTCATACCCGATCAAATCATCTAACTCCACATGGGCAGTCTTTGTGATTGGAATAATCTGAATCCGATCCTCTGCACGTTCTATACGAAACGCCTTATGAAGACCAAATTTTCCCACACCATATTCCTTATAAAACTCAGTAACCGCATCTTGAAATTCTTGCAGATTCTTCGCATCTGCAAGTTCTTTTGTCAAATGCTCAATCCGATCACGAATTCTTCTGTTAAATGCTGTACCGTGACGATTTCCCACATGATATTGCTGAATCATATTCAAGACGACTCCTTCCGAATCTTTGCACAGACAACTCAGATCAAGAGCAAACAATTCCCGGAAAATTTCAAAATCATGGGCAGCCACTTCGCCAAGCGTACCTTCTGCGACTCCTGAAATCTCACATGCCATACTGTACGGATTCTCATGGCTGGTGAGCAGGATAGTCAAATACGCCTGCCAAAGATTCCCTTTCAGCCCATACTGATCTGCCAAAACAAGAAGTTGATTCAGGGTCTCAAAAAAACATCTTTTTTCTTCTTCCGCATCTGCTGTTTTTTCGCAATGCTCTGCTAGATATTCGATTTTACGCATAATTTGTTCCTGCGGCATATTCCGGTATAATAATAGTTCATCACTTCTCATCTTTTTCACATCCTTTTTCTCATCTGACTGCTTCTGCATAATTTCCAAGAATTTTCAAAGTTCTTGTCTCCTCCCGAAGTCCTCTAATTGCATTTTTCACCGCACTGTCTGCCAGATTTCCTTCAAAATCAATGAAGAACCGATATTCCCACGTCTTTCCCTCCACCGGTCTGGATTCAATTTTTGTCATATTCAGATCATTGTAAATGAAATGCGACAAAATATGATACAGCGAACCACTCTCATGCGGTACTTCAAAGCAGATGCTGATCTTATCCGCATCCGGCAGGAAAATTTTCTGATTTGTAATCACAATAAAACGGGTGGAATTATTATCTTCATCATTTACATGCTCTTTCAGTATTTCCAGTCCATGCACCTTAGCTGCATAGGCGCTGCAGATAGCAGCCTTATGAATATCCTGTTCATTCAGAACACGCTCTGCCGCAATCGCCGTATTCGCCACACTAATCTGCTGCCAGTTTCTGTGTTCATCCAGGAAATGCTCACACTGCATCAACCCCTGCGGATGGGAATACACTGCTTCAATCGTCTCCAGATCAGTTCCTTTTATGCCAGATAACGTATGTTCAATCGGAAGCACAACTTCTCCCACAATATAATTCTCATATGCCACAAGAAGATCATTTACTTCATTTACTCCGCCAGCAGAAGAATTCTCAATCGGAAGCACTGCAAAATCTGCTGTTCCTTCCTCCATAGCTTCCATTGCTTCCCGGAATGTTCTTACATGAAAACTGTTGATATCTTCACCAAAATATTTCTGCATTGCTGCTTGTGTATATGCCCCTTCTGTTCCCGGAAATACAATTCTGGCGCCTTTCGTATCAAGTTCTTCTACACGAATAAACGGCAGACGACCGGAAGTTCCCTTCCTTGCAATCTCCTGATACTGAAGTTTTCTGCTCATTGCCATCAACTGTTCAAATAACTCTTTAATTCCTTTTCGGTTAAATGCATTGGAAGCCAGTTCAGAAACAGCTGCCAATTTCTGATTCTCCCGCTCCTTATCAAATACTTTCTTCCCTGTTGCAATTTTATATTCTGCAACTTCTTTGCAGAGCTGCATTCGCTTCTCATACAGCGCTACAATCTCGCTGTCAATTTCATCCAGATTCTTTCTAATCTCTTCCAGTGATATCATGTTCTTACCCCCTGATATTATTCTATCTTTTTATTGTAACAGCCAAACGCTGCATTCGCCATAACAAAAATTATCTTCTTACTGATTTTTCTGTTGAAATCTTAGCACTTTTATTATAAGATAGATAGAGATTTCTCTGACATTCTATTAATTCAGAACTATTCAGAAATATCTCATCGTTTCAATTATACTATCGTATAGATCATCACAATTTACAAATTAAGAGGAGGTTTCTATGAGACATTTAATGAGTCCTTTGGACTTCTCAGTAGAGGAACTGGATCAACTTCTGGACCTCGCAAATGATATTGAACAGCATCCGGCAAAATATGCTCATGCATGTGACGGAAAGATTATGGCAACATTATTCTATGAACCAAGTACTCGTACAAGATTAAGCCACGAAGCTGCCATGTTACGGCTTGGCGGAAGCGTACTCGGCTTTTCTTCTGCCGACTCCAGTTCTGCAGCAAAAGGAGAAAGCGTTTCCGATACGATCCGCACTGTATCCTGTTATGCCGATATCGCTGCCATGCGTCATCCAAAAGAAGGTGCTCCAATGGTTGCATGCCGTCACTCTTCTATTCCGGTAATCAATGCAGGAGATGGAGGACATCAGCACCCGACTCAGACACTTACAGACCTGTTAACAATCCGTTCTACAAAAGGACGGCTGAACAACCTCAAAATCGGACTTTGCGGTGATTTAAAATTCGGGCGTACCGTACATTCTCTTATCCATGCCCTTGTTCGCTACGAAGGCATCAGTTTCGTACTGATTTCTCCTGAAGAATTAAGACTTCCAAGCTATATCCGCGAAGACGTTCTCGACAAGAATCATATCCCGTATGAGGAAGTCGTACGTCTGGAAGATGCTATGCCTTCTCTCGATATTTTATATATGACTCGCGTACAGAAAGAACGTTTCTTCAATGAAGAAGACTATGTACGCATGAAAGATTTTTATATTCTGGATAAAAAGAAAATGGAACTCGCAAAAGAAGATATGTTCGTTCTTCATCCACTTCCGCGTGTCAACGAAATTTCCACAGAAGTAGATGATGATCCAAGAGCCGCATATTTCCGTCAGGTACAATACGGTGTTTATGTGCGAATGGCACTGATTCTTACGTTACTCAATATTAAAGTTTCCTAGGAGGGCTGATTCATGGCTACAAACAGTACATTAAATGTCAGCGGCATCTCAGAAGGTGTCGTACTTGACCATATCCAGGCTGGAAAATGCATGGATATTTATAAATATCTGAACCTTGATAAACTCGACTGCACTGTTGCAATCATCAAAAATGCAAAGAGCAATAAAATGGGTAAAAAAGATATTATTAAAATCGAATGCCCAATCGACTATATCGATTTAGACGTTCTTGGCTTCATTGATCACAATATCACAATTAATATCATCCAGAATGATCGGATTATCGAGAAAAAACGGCTCCATCTGCCAAAAGAAATCAAAAACGTTATCCGCTGTAAAAATCCTCGCTGTATCACATCCATCGAACAAGAATTAGATCATATTTTCATTCTTACCGATGAAGAAAAAGAAATTTACAGATGTAAATACTGTGAAGAAAAATATGTAGGACATCTGAGAAAAAAATAGAACAAAATTAATTAAGATCGTATGATATACAAAATATCTGCCCCGGACAGTTTCACAGACTGCCGGGGCATTTTTATTACAATTCCTCTTCTCTCTTTTCTTTCGGAACGTTCTGACATTCTCTCTATCGCTTCAGCCAATAATAAATAGTTTCTGCCGCAGTTCCTGTGGCATATTTGTTCTGGAATTCATAAAGCGGCGTCTCTGTCCATGCAGTTCCCGCAATATCCAGATGAATCCACGGAAGTCCTTCTGCAAACGCGCGGATGAATAAACCCGCTGCAATCGTTCCGCATACGCTTCCACCGATATTTTTAATATCTGCCACATCACTTTCAATCATTTTTTCATGCTCTCTGCCAAATGGAAGCAACCAGTATTTTTCTCCGGATTTTTCACTTGCCGCCTCAAACTCCTGCCAAAGCCCATGATCATCACACAGCACTCCGGCAATACTGAACCCGAGCATATTCACAACTGCTCCTGTCAATGTTGCGATATCAAGGATTCTCGTCGCATGTTCATGATGGATGGCATATGTTACCGCATCTGCCAGGATCAAACGTCCTTCCGCATCTGTATTTCCGATTTCAATCGTCTTACCGGAGTATGATGTAATCACATCTCCCGGAAGGAAACTTCCAGACGAAATTCTATTTTCACAAAGCGGCATTACCGCTGTTACATTCACTTTCTCTTTACGCTTTGCCAGTGCATAGACTGCCCCTGCAACCGCTGCTGCACCAGCCATATCGCCCCGAATTCCTGCCATGCCGGAAGCTGGTTTCAGACAATAACCACCTGTATCACATGTAACACCTTTTCCAACAAGAGCTGTTATTTCTTTCTTCAATGGCTCTCCCCGATAGCGCAGGATTACAAGATACGGAGGATACGCGCTTGACTCTCCCACTGCCAAAAGCGCTCCCATTTCCAGCTTGCGCATCTCATCTACCGTAACGATTTCTATTTCCACATTCGTATCTTTTACCAATTTCTGAATCTCTTCTGCAAAATCTGCCGGCCGCAGCTTATTTCCAGGACGATTTACCATTTCTCTTGCAAATGTAATTGCCTCAGTAATAACGGCTCCCTCCGCTACACATTGTTTTGCCCGTTCCAGATCTTTTCCCGGAATTCCAATTACCGATACCTGAAATTCTTTTTCTTCCTGCTGTGATTTATAGGTAGGCGCTTCATAAAGCCCAAGGCAGATTCCTTCCGTACATGCTGTCAGCACAGAAGCATCATTTTCCTCAAGAATCCGATCCATCAAAATAGAAAACTGATATATTCGTGTCTGCTTCAGCGTTTTGCATGCTTTTGCCATCAACTCTTTCAGTATCGTTACGTTTGTCAGATCTTCCTTTCCGGTTCCCACAAAAAGAATCCCCTCTTCCTGCGGAAAATAATATGTCTCCAAATATTCTCCGTGAAAAGCTTTTTGTGCCTCTGCGTATTTAGATTCCTGCCAGTTATATTCTTCTCCGGCAAAGATTACCTGTGTTCCGATAATCTTTCCCCAAACAAATTCTATCATCTGCTATTTCCTCCGTTCGTTTCTCTATACTGCTCCTGACTGAATCATGCGAAGCAGCATATCTGCTGTTCCTACATTATAACCTGCTTCTCCATAAATTCCTGTCAAATCCTGTCGGAGTACAAGAATAAATGGATACATTCCCGGCTCTCGAAACATTCTGCGAGCAAGCTGTTCTGCCTGTCCATTTCTTTTCTCTGTCAGACAGTATACTGACTTCAATGTTTCCCGCAATTTCACATATGTCTGCTGCTGAAAATATTTCTCCTCCGCCACAATATAAACTGGTGTTTCGCCAAATTCTTCTGCACGTTCGATCAGTTCATTAAAAATGTGCTCTGTTGGTTCTTTACCCGGTTCTGCCCATATATAAATCCCTGCGTGTTTGGCTGCCTGAAAACTTTCCCCTGCTTCTGTTTGAAAAGAAAATTCCGGCAGCGGTATTTCTGAGAGCATTTCCGATAATGCTGCTTCTTTTTTCTCCAGAAAAACTTCTGTTCGGTTTCCGGAAGTGATCTTCTCATAACGCACTTTTGCAAAGACGTTTCCATTTGGCAGACGGTTTGCTGTGCAAATCCGATAAATGCCTTCCGGAACTTCTGTTTCTCTTTCAAGCGCCATTTCCTGACATGCCCGGAACTGACCATTTTTCAACAAAGCTACACTATAATCTGTACGATACTTCCAGTTCTTTGGACCATTCAGAAAAAGTATTCCTGTCTTTTCTCCTGTCAACCAGCAGAATATTTCTTTTTCCTCTTTGCTTCGATAAGCCTGTACTCGTCCGTCAATCGGAGACAATCTTGCCGGAATTCCCGCACACCGAAGGAGCGCTGTTTTCAAAATCTCCTTTGCTCCTACAGTTCCATATCCGGATTTTAGACAAGCGTGCGGTGTATTCAAAAGACCCTTATAACATTGGGATTCTACTGTCTTTACTCTTGACTCCACATATTGCTCCACCTTTTCCGGGTCTGTTTGGAATGCGCGCATATCTTTCTCCGGCACAATTGCTTTCAGTTCTTCCTCCCAACAAGTCAAGCGTTCAAGCCCAATTCTTGGCTGCAGCAGATAATTGTCAAATATATGCTTTGGATATCTTCCCTTATATTTTCCTGCCCATTCTGCCTGTTTTTCTAAAACAGAAAAAGAGACTTCCCGCAAATCTTTTTCTGGAAGGAGATGACAGCTATCTTCTATCAATGCACAGATCTCCTGCTGCTTTTCCTGATTCCCTTCCGAAAACTCTTCCTGATTTTTCAATCGCTCTTTCTCTGCCTTCCAGAAGGTATCGCGTTTTTTCTGCAAATGTCTTGCTGCATCTGCAAGTTTTTCTTCCGCTGACTTTGCCTTTTTATTAAGATTCCTGCATCCCGGCGCAAAACAGTCCATCATCTCCCACGTACCTGTCTTCCATGGATTCCTGCGAATCTGAATTTGGCATCTCATATTTTCTTTTATCTGAACCAACTGTTCTCCATAACAGTCTCCACAGCATACACTAAGCAGCAATGTTCCAAAACCCGTCTGAAGTTCGCATTGCCCATACTCATTGGTTAACCCGTTAGCTATTTCAAGAAATGATGCATAATTCATCACTTCACAGTAAATCTTTGCATCCTTTACAGCTTTTCCTTCCTCGTCTGTAACTTCTATTTGAAGAAGTGCTGTTTCCCCATAACGTGAAAGTTCATTTAGCAGGATCGCACATCCATCTTCTCCCGCCAATTGTTCTCCCTGCTGTTTTACTTCTGCACGTCCTCCAAAATACGGCGTATGGATCATCATTGCTCTTGAAGCTGCTCCATCAAACCATCCCTGATTCAAAACTTCTTCCGGTTCACATGCCCCAAGATAATGCCATGTATCTCCACACCAGACTTCTACCCAGGCATGATTGTCATCGCAGTGAGACCAATGTGGCGCATAAACTTGCCGTGCCGGAATCCCCGCACTTCTTAGAACATTTACTACAAAAGTAGATTCTTCTCCACATCGTCCTTCTCCACACCGAAATACACTCATAGCGGATGCTGTGCGGTCATCTTCCTGATGATAAGAAACCTCTCCGGCACACCAATAATTGATTTTCAAAACCGCTTCTGTAATCTGGCTGACAAGATCATCACCTTTTCCTATTTTTTCTTGCAGAGCCGCTAACATATACTGCATTTCTTTTCCGAAAAACTTGCGGCATGGCTCAATCTCTTCATCATTTACCCGATGAAACAACACATAAGATGCAAAAAACTCTTCTGGGATCTTACTGGCAAAAATGTTATTTTTCCAAAGCTTTGCTCCCCATTCTGCAAAGTCTGCAAATATTTCCACCGGATAGTCAGCCATGTCGCTCAAAGGCATTCTCCCATACAGCAAGTACAAGGCATCTTTCACATCTCCGGAATACATGGAAAGCTTTTCAGACACCTCTTCTCCAAGTATTCCAATTTCTGTCATCCGTCTTTGAAATTCGTCGATGATTTTCTTTCTGTATCCTTCTGAAAACATAACTCTCTGCTCCTGTATTCTATCTCTCTAAATGTTCCCCTGCTTTCTTTTCCAACTCATCCAGTACTTTTCTTGCTTCCTTCACGTTGTCTTCCGCTGTCTGCCAAATTTCATACTCACTCAAAGATGGTAACCCCATACTAACTTCTGATTTGCGATACTGCATCTGGCTATTTACGACAATTTTGCCTGACATATGATAATCCAAAATCCCTGTTTCTTCATATAGACTGCGGATTACACCTGCATGAATGCCTCCCCCTGCAAGAATTTGAATTCTTCCATCTGCTTGCTGCTGTAGCTGTTTCAGAAGTTTTGCTCCCTTCGGCGCAGATTCCTGCTGCCCGGACGTTAATATATTGTGAATACCAAAAGAAACTGCCTGTTCGAGAACTTCTTGCGGATTCCTGCACATATCAAAAGCCCGGTGAAGTGTAACTTCGATTGTTCCTGCTTCTTCCAGTAGATACTTCATTCCTTCTGTATTTAATGTCCCATCCGGATTCAATATTCCGATTACCACACCATTTGCTCCATGTTCCCGAAACCATCGGATTTCTCTTGCCATCTGTTTCATCTCTTCTTTTGTATAACAAAAGTCTCCAAAACGTGGCCGGATCAAAACATTTATCCGAGTATCACAGATTTCTTTTACCTGCTCAAATAAAGCAAAGGAGGGAGTTGTCCCTCCAATAACCAGATTACCACAAAGCTCGAGGCGGTTTGCACCGCCTCGAACTGCATTTTTCACAGACTCCAACGAATCTGTACAACATTCTAATACTCCATATCTCATCTTATACAGCTTTCTCCTTCCACATTTTACGAAATACCGGAATATAACATCCCAATGTGCATAACATCAATAACGCGCATGCAAAAATAATTCCATTTGCGATTTGTTCTGACATCTGCGGAAACAGTAATACAACAAACAGCACAACATAAATTGCTGCCGTACATACTTTTCCAAACCACATCGCTCCGTCCAGCTTCCGACCGTTGTGCCGTAGCATCAGAAGTCCCATAATTCCCATGAACCCTTCTTTAATAAAAAATAACCCCACAAGAAGACACATCCATTTGTATTTCATTGTTACACACACAAATACCGCTCCCTGTGTCAGCTTATCTGCCAACGGATCAAGAAACTTCCCAAGTTCCGTGACCTGATTTAGCTTTCTTGCAATCTTTCCATCAAACAGATCTGTTAATCCGGAAATTCCAATGGCTGCCGCTGCATAATAGTATTCCATCACAGTTTCTGCATGCAGATATAAATATACGAAAACCGGAATCATAATCAACCTGAAATAGCCGAGCAGATTCGGAATCGTAAACCACTCTTCCCGCTTAAATTTCATAACTCTTCTCCTCCCTGCATCAGAAACCTTATATCTGCTGCCCTTACATACTTCGATACAATGCCGTCAGAATATCAAGCATCTCTTCTTTCTTCATCTTACTGCTGTCAAGGCAGAGATGATACTGCTCCATATCCATCCAATCCTGATCGGTGTAATAATTATAATAATACCGGCGCTGCTTATCCATCTTACGAATTAGTGCCTTCGCCTCTTTCAAGTCACACTGTTCCCGCCTCATAACAGTATTAAGACGCGCCTCCAGCGGCGCATGGATAAATATACTTTTCACAGAATCACAGTCCTTTAAGATTGCATTGGCACATCTTCCAATGATAATACAATCTTCTTTTTCCGCTAATTCTCGAATCAACTTATCTGTCTCACCAAAAAGCACATCGTTCATCGGCTCAAACCTGAACTTTGGCTCCATCTGGTACTCATCATTTACAGGGTACAGCCACATACTTGCGCGCTTTTCGTCTACTTTCGCCAGTTCCTCATATGGAATATCTTTTCGCTCAGAAATAATCTTCAAAAGCTGCTTATCATAATAGTGGATACCAAGCTTCACTGCAAGAGCCTTTCCGATCTCTCGTCCGTCACTTCCATAAGTTCTGTTAATTGTAATGACTCGTTTCATACAAACGTCCCCCTTCCACGCCACTATGCGGATTATATATAGTTGTGATGTCTGTATTATAACATTTTTTGTATAGATTTACCATAATTCACCTAAAAAAATAAAAAACAGATACCGAATCTCTTCTTTGTATCTGTTAATCTTAACCGTATATAATCTGTCCGAATACGAGCCATCTTTGGTCTAATGATCCATAGTGAAAAGATATCTAAGCAGGACGATAAGCCGGGTTATGTCGTTGGACAATCATCTATCTAGAACTGACGTTGCCGACAGTCTCAAGCGACCTACCTAAAACGTGACGGGCCGCCACATTGTTTTCGTTCGGTCTTGCTTCGGATGGGGTTTACATGTGCCCCCGCTGTTACCACCGGGGCGGTAGTCTCTTACACTGCCTTTCCACCCTTACCTGAGTCTCCCCAGGCGGTTTATTTCTGTTGCACTGGCCTTAGAGTCACCTCTACCGGACGTTATCCGGCATCCTGCCCTGTGAAGCCCGGACTTTCCTCACCTGCGACCTTTCGGTACATGCAGCCGCGATTGTCTGTCCTACTTAGATTTATTTCTTTCACTGAGTTATTTATTTTACCATAAAATCACTTGGTTGTAAACATGCCTGACGGAGAAATTCTGTCATAGCTCTGCTCATGTATTTTCCCTGTTTCCAATAAAAACAAATATCTCTTTCTACTTCATCTCCGTCTAACTTGTAGTAAATTACATCCGGATGCGGCGGAACACGGCGAATCAGTGTATCACTGACAAACGAAATTCCCATTCCGGAACAGGTAATGTTATAAGAAGTTACCTGCTGATCAAGTTCCAGCACAACTTTCGGTGAAAATCCATGCTCTTTGCAGATTTGAATTGCTCTCTGCCGCGTATCGTTCTCCTGCTTCAGAAGAAGAAATGGAGCCTCTTTAAATAATTCCAGCGGAACTGCTTTTGTTCCCTTTTGAAATTTTGTTCCTTTCCCACTCCCATTTGGAATGAGCTGATATGACGTAAGCCCTTCATTCTCTTTTAAATGCCGTGGCACTGCCAAAAGCAGATGCTCTGTCCGATACAGCTGCGTACCGAATATAGTTTCATTAAATCTTGAATTATCCACCACAATATCTAACAGTCCTGCTCCAAGAAATTTTTCTAGATTTGCGGTTGTTTCTTCAACTAATTCAATCGTAACTTTCGGAAAGCGTTCTGTAAAATTGCCGATCAGCTTCGGCAGAACATAAGAAGAAAAAAGATTACTTCCTCCAAGACGTAAATGTCCGGTACGAAGCTCTCCATAATCTGAAATGTAATTGGCAAAACTGTTCTGCACAGCAATGATTTCTTCTACCGCACCGATATATCGGGCGCCACATTCTGTCAGCTGGATTGGATTCGTACTTCTGTCAAATACCGGATAGCCGATCTTCTGTTCAATTCGCTTTACATTCGCACTCAGCGACGGCTGTGAAATAAATAATTTCCTGGCCGCTTTCGAAAAGCTTTTCTCCTTGTACACCTCATAAATATATTCCATTCCCTGAAAAATTTCCTTCATAGATTTCTCTCCCCACTTTTATGATACCTCAAGCACATTAGTATAATATAGAAATTATATTTATTATAAAAATATATGTATTTGATTATACTATAGCATCAACGTATACTAAGAGCAAGAAGAAAACCAAAATCTGGAGGAAAGAACGAATTATGGTTACGAAAGTAAATTTGGACGGAAAAAATTATCGTATGGAAAAAGATTCTATCGGCGTGAAAGATGTTCCGGAAAACGTCTACTATGGAGTACATTCTCTGCGCGCTGCTGAGAACTTCCATATCACTGGACTCTATATGCATCCGGAGATCATCCGCAGCCTTGCATATATCAAAAAAGCTTCTGCAATTACTAACTGCGAAGTAGGAACATTGGACAAGTCCATTGCTGAAGCAATCTGTAAAGCATGTGATGAAGTTATTGCAGGTAAATTCCAGCATGACTTTATTGTAGATCCGATTCAAGGCGGCGCAGGTACTTCTTTAAACATGAATGCCAACGAGGTAATTGCCAACCGCGCTATCGAGCTTCTTGGAGGTCAGAAAGGTGATTATTCTATCGTAAACCCTAATGACCATGTAAACTGCGGTCAGTCTACAAACGATGTTATTCCTACTGCAGGAAAAATGACTTCTTTAAGATTGCTTGAGAATTTAAAGAAAGAATTAAAAAGACTTCATGACGCATTTTGTGAAAAAGCAAAAGAATTTGATCATGTAATCAAGATGGGACGTACTCAGATGCAGGATGCGGTTCCGATTCGTCTCGGTCAGGAATTTCAGGCATATTCTGTTGCTATTATGAGAGATATCCATCGTATGGAAAAAGCAATGGACGAAATGCGTACATTAAACATGGGTGGAACAGCTATCGGAACCGGAATTAACGCAGATAAGGGCTATTTAAAACGCATTGTTCCAAACTTATCTGAAATTTCCGGAATGGATTTCGTTCAGGCATTTGACTTAATTGACTCTACACAGAGCCTTGATCCTTTCGTTGCCGTATCCGGTGCAATCAAAGCCTGTGCCGTAACACTTTCTAAGATTGCCAACGACCTTCGTTTGATGTCTTCCGGTCCTAGAGCCGGATTTGGCGAGATTAATCTGCCTGCAAGACAGAACGGTTCTTCTATTATGCCAGGAAAAGTGAATCCGGTTATTCCGGAAGTTGTTAATCAGGTCGCTTTCAATATTATCGGAAATGATATGACAATCACTATGGCTGCTGAAGCAGGACAATTAGAATTAAATGCATTCGAACCAATTGTATTCTATTGCCTTTTCCAGTCTATTGATACATTGGCATATGCTGTTGAAACCTTTGTTGACAACTGCGTAAAGGGAATCACAGCAAATGAAGAACGTTGTCGTTATCTTGTAGAAAATAGCATCGGTGTCATTACTGCGATTTGTCCTTATGTTGGATACCAGAAAGCTGCTGACATTGCAAAATCTGCTCTTCAGACAGGTTCTTCCATCCGCGAATTAATTTTAAAAGAGCACCTTCTCACAGAAGAAGAATTAAACAAGATCCTTGATCCTGTTAATATGACAGAGCCTGGCATCCCAGGAAACAAATAAACCGACAAATCTCATAGAGCATCACAAATAAGCAGGGCCGGCATTTCACACATTGAATGTGAAATGTCAGCCCTGTATTTTTCTATAATTCCGTAATTCTTCCCATTACTCTAATACTCCCGCATCAATGATCAGATTGTCTGAATCCGCTGCTGTCGTTGCTAACGTATCACATCTTTCATTTTGTGGATGCCCATCGTGCCCCTTTACCCAATAAAATGTTACTCGGTGATTTTCTTTTGCCTTCAGAAGTCTTTTCCATAAATCTACGTTCTTTACCGGTTCATTTTTTCCTCGCTTCCATCCTTTTTTGAGCCATCCGTCAATCCAATGCTGATTAAAAGCATCCACGACATATTTAGAATCGGAATAAAGCTCTACTTCACATGGGCGGTTCAGCGCTTCCAACCCTGCAATAACCGCCATCAATTCCATCCGATTATTCGTTGTTCGCACATATCCCTGAGATAATTCTTTTACATGCAGATTCCCTTTGGAATCTACATATTCCAACACGGTTCCATAACCTCCCGGTCCATCCGGATTTCCTCTCGCTGCACCATCCGTATAAATCTGAACTTTCATATTGCCTCCTTTTATCTCATTACGACTCTGCAAGAATCCATTCTCCGCTCTTTAAAAATTCCTCTGCGGTTGCATCTGCTCTGCGGATAATCTCTTCGTCATATCCAATCATGCCAAGCAGACGAATTGCATTTCTTGAAGTCGCACGCCCCGGATATAAAATATAGTCAAATAGAATATCATTTTCCACGATTTCTTCCTGAAAATGATAATTATCATAATCGGCTTCCAACATTTGCGTCAACTCGATATCGTGTGTTGCCGCAAAGCAAAGTACATTGTTTCCTGCCAGACTTTTTAAAATCTGCGCGGATGCCGCAATACGCTCTACAGTATTCGTTCCTCGAAGCACCTCATCAATAAAGCAAAGAATTGGCCCTCCCTGATTTGTCGCATTCAGAATTCGCTTTAATGATTTGATTTCTACTATATAGTAGCTTTCCTGGCTATCAAGATCATCCCGCAGAGCCATTGAAGAATACACTCGAAAAAAATTGGTTCGATAGGTATGTGCAAGACAGGTATGGATTGTCTGTGCCAAAATTCCATTGATTGCAATGGTTTTTAAAAACGTGGATTTTCCTGATGCATTTGAACCTGTAATCAGTACGCCTTTCTTTGTCCGGATTGTATTTGCTACCGGCTCCCGGATCATTGGATGATACACATCTTCTGCTTCCAGTTCTGTCCCCTGATTCTCCAGAAATTCCGGTAATACATAAAATGGAAGACTTTCCCGATAAGAAGCGATTGCAATATGTGCCTCCAATATTCCTAGAAGATCCATCAATCTGTAGATTTCTCGGCTTTTCTTCTGCACCTCTCCTAACATCTGGTTGAATACAATCAGGTCAATATGAAACAACATACGAATATAATCTGCAAACACATCAAGCGCAGATCCCGACATTTTATCTCCGCCTGCAATCCATCCTGACTTTTTTTGAAATGCTCCGAAACTTTTGCGGATTTCTCTGATTTCATTTATATATGAAGAAATTTCATTATCTTCTATGCGGCTAATCCGCTCTCCTGCCTTCAGCATCCGGATTAAATGTGTAAATGTTACGATGTATGGTTCAATCTCTCCCCGCTGTTTATAATAAACTCGGATATTCCCCCCTATATCTGCAAGCAAAACAAGAAATCCTACCGCTGGATTCAAAAAGCATCCAACTGCACAGAGCAGAAAAATAAAAATGGACAGATAATGTGGCATATTGCTTTTCGGCTTCAGCGATTCTAATGTCTGAATATAATCACAAATAGATACTTTCTTCGTTCGCCCAATTTCAAAATACT
This sequence comes from uncultured Lachnospiraceae bacterium, assembly GCA_958446945.1. Lineage (GTDB taxonomy): Bacteria > Bacillota > Clostridia > Lachnospirales > Lachnospiraceae > UBA9414. The sequence goes on from CAUCYJ010000001.1 coordinate 39,324, forward strand.
GCATCTGCAATTCCGTGCGGACTGTTTTTGCTTCTGCAAAATGTTTGATCAGCCGTTCTCTTTCCTGCATCTTCTCTTCCGACATTTCCGGTGTTCTTAACATATAATAAAGATACTCCTGTCCGACAGAAGAATATGTACGGTTCAGCATACAGAACACTCGATCCATATCCAAATCATTCCAGGTAATGTCATCAATCACATGACTTTTTTCTTCTTGTCGTTTCAGCTTATTCTGATAATAGCGTGCAATATTTTCTAATTCTCCGCTTACATATTCCCTGTCCGGAACATTTCCCCACTCCCGCTCAATCTTTCTTCTGCGCTTCAGGAGCTTGGCACGGCGACTCGCCGACATAACACTGTAAAAAATCAGAAGAACGGCAAGCACACTTCCTGTAATTAAAATGTCTGTTCCCATAAATTCTCTCCTTTTTGTACACTTTTTGCCAATGCGACAAGTGATTCCAATGTTGCTTCCTTTGCAGTCAATGTTTTCATGCCAAATGCCCTGGCTGCTTTTTCTGTCTGCTTCCCTATACAAAATGCATGCACCTGTCCGAGTTCTATCCCCTCTGCTGCATTGACAAATCCCCGGACAGTAGAAGCGCTTGTAAACATCGCATAGGTTCTTTCGTAGGAAAATTCTCGCCGAAGATCAATATATGCGTAACGCTCTTCTTCAACCTCGTAGAGCGGCGCATCTGTAATCTGCACCTGTTCTGCGCGCATCAGTTCCTCTAAAAGCTGAGGATTTCCCTGCGCTGCCCGTGCAATCAGCACTTTTTCCCCGGCTTTTACCTTTTCTGCCAGAAGCCGGCCAAGATGAACCCCGTCGTATCTATCCGGAATGAGATCTGCATACCATCCATATGTTTCCATAATACTGGCTGTTCCCTCTCCAATGCATGCCAGTTTTAAATGAGATAATGTTCTCATATCGATTCTTCGTTCTCTCAGAAACTTCATCCACTGCTCCGCTCCGCTTGGACTTGTCAGTACAAACCACTGATAAGTATCTATTTCCGCAAGCGCTTTTTCAAGTATCTCAGTATTTGGGGTCGGATGCACTGCTATAGCGGGAAATTCAAATACCTCAGCTCCCTCTTCTCTTAGCATCCGAGAGAGCCTTCCCTGCCTTTCTCTTGGTCTTGTCACAATAATCCGCATTCCGGACAGAGGACGTTTTTCATACCAGGACATTTCTGACAAGCTGCACACATCTCCCACAAGAATGATTGCCGGGGAAGTAATCTGTTCTTCTTTTGCCTGACTTGCAAGTTCAGAAAGCGGCGCACATACTTTGCGCTGAGCTGCCGTTGTACCCTTTTCAAGCACTGCTGATGGTGTATTCGGGTTCATTCCCGCTTTTAGTAGTCCTTCTGTCACTTCCGGAAGTGAAGTCACACCCATTAAAAATACAAGCGTTCCTCCCATAGTTACAAGCGATTCAAATTCCTTTTCTGCAATTCCTCCTGCCTTTTTATGTGCAGTTACAATATGAAGAGAAGACGCCATATTTCTATGTGTGACAGGGATCCCTGCATATGCTGCGACAGAAATCGCTGATGTAATTCCCGGAACGATCTCATATGGAATCCCTTCCTTCAAAAGCAACTCTATCTCTTCTGCCCCCCGTCCAAAGACAAACGGATCTCCGCCTTTTAAACGTACTACTTTTTTTCCTGATTTTGCCTCTCGCAATAGAATCTCATTAATTTCCTCCTGTGGAATCGGATGATGTCCAGAACGTTTCCCCACATCAATATATTCTGCATCTTCCCTTCCGTACATTAGAATTCCCTGTCCAACAAGCCGGTCAAATACAATCACATCTGCTTCTTCCAGAAGACGTTTTCCCTTTACTGTAATCAATTCCACATCGGAA
>CAUCYJ010000002.1:0-36587 GCA_958446945.1 uncultured Lachnospiraceae bacterium
TTTCCCGCAGTATTCCGCGCTTCACAAGTTTCCCCGTTGGATTGTTTGGATTGCACAAAAACAGCATATCAAATTCATTCTCTTCCAGATAGTCAAGAATTTCCCGCTTCAGTTCAAATCCTTCTTCTTCTTTCGTCATAAAATATTCATACTTGCACCCTTCGGTTTCAAGGGCACGCTCATACTCAATAAACGTCGGTCCAATGATCAATGCCCTCCGAGGTCGTTTCACGTGTACAAGCGTATAGATCAGTTCCGTTGCCCCATTCCCAAGTGCCACTTCACTTCCTGTTATTCCAAAATATTCTCTGATGGACTTTCGCAAAGCAGTATAATGAATATCCGGATAATGCTCTGCCATTTCTACGCCTCGGAACGCCTCTTTGCGGACTTTCTCCGGCAATCCAAAGGGGTTTACACTAATCGAAAAGTCCAGATTTACCGATTTGTCATAAATGTTTCCGCCATGTAATTCCATTCTAATCTCCTTTCTATCTCATTGTTTTTTATTTCGTCACTTTCTATCCTATCAGCAGTAGATATTTTATTCCTGTCATCAAAATCATTCCGAGAAAGGACGTCATATATAACAACTGATCTGCTCTCACAATATCTTCCATTTCCACCGGTCGAAGCGCGTCCCCGATTGTTGGTTTCTCTACAAGTTTTCCAAAATACCAGGCATTTCCTGCCAACTGTACCTGAAGCGCACCTGCCATGACTGCTTCCGTCTGTGCCGCATTAGGGCTTTTATGATTTTTCCTGTCACGCCGATACACTTTCATAGCCTGTTTTCCATCATATCGACAAAGGACCGAGGCAAGCAGCATCAATCCTGCACTGAGTCTGGCTGGAAGATAATTTACCAGATCGTCAAGTCTGGCCGCACAAGTTCCAAAATTCCGGTAAGTATCATTCTTATACCCGATCATAGAATCCATCGTATTCACTGCTTTATAAAAGAATCCAAGAACGCCTCCTCCAATGGCCATATAAAACATTGGCGCAATAATCCCGTCAGAAGTATTTTCTGCCACGGTCTCCACTGTTGCTTTCACAACGCCTTCTTCTGTGAGAGCTGCCGTATCTCTTCCGACAATCATAGAAACGGCTTCTCGTCCTGCCAGAAGACCATCCTGTTTCAACGCTCGATAAACTTTCATACTTTCATCTTTCAGTGATTTTGTCGCTAAAAGCTGATAGCAGAACAAGGATTCCACCAAAATTCCAAAGATAGGATGAATTCGTCCCGCTCCGTACAGCAGCAGAGCCGGAATTCCAACAGAAACAGTCAAAACAATGCCCACTAAAACTCCTCCAGCTATTCGTTCACTTTTTTCATTCTTTGGAAATATTTTTCTTAATATTTTTTCTGTTTTCGTAATAATATATCCGATTCCCTGTACCGGATGCCACCAATTATGCGGATCTCCCAGAATCAGATCAAGAATATATCCGATGATCAGGGCAATCCATGACTGCTTCATCATATTTTCCTTCCTGCCATTTCTTTTCGTCTATCCGGAGCCGGAATCCATCTCCATTTCCCACACTCCATTTATAGTAGTTATCCTGTTCTTTCATCAGCACATTCATCAGCGCCAGAATGGTTCCTCCATGTACCGTACATGCCGCCTTTTTATAACCCTGTTTTACACAATCTGCGATTACCCGGGAGAGCCCTTTTACAGAGCGTTCTGCAAATTCGGAAATGCTTTCTCCTCCCGGAAATCCATTCCTTCCATTTTCTTTTAAAAAAAGTTCATATTCCGAATTACCGGACAGCTCCCCGTGATTCTTTCCTTCCAGAATTCCAAAATCACATTCCGCGAGTTCTTCAATCACGATTGGCTGTTCCTCCCCATATGCCATACAGGCTGTCTGTCTGCATCGTATCATGGGACTCGTATATACTGCCTCTACTTCTTCATAGGTGCGCTCTTCCAGCATTTCCAAGCCTTCCTGACAGACCGGTTCATCCGTTCTCTTTCCTGAAAAGCGTTTTTCCTGATTGCCTTTCGTCTTTCCATGACGAACTAATATGATTTCTATCATATTTCTCTCTCCTTTTATACTCTAAGCAAGATAAGAACAGTAATCATCAAAAGGCTGCTCATCTCTGCCATACATACATAATATCCTGCCAGATCTCCCGTAGTTCCGCCGAACTCTTTTATCGCCATCCGGTAATAATATAAAAACATTCCACTGCAGCTTATCATAACGCCGATCCCGTAAATTTGACAAACACCAACACAAAATCCGGCTCCTGCCAAAAGCACCAAAATCATCGTCCATTTTACAATTTGCTTCTGAGCTGCCGTAGAAAATAAATGTAAAAGACCACTGTCCTTCGCTTTTGGAAAGGTTACAACTGCCAGTCCGCTAAAGGCTCTTGCCAGGATGAATCCGCTCCCCGCTGCCATGACCGCTTTTGATAATGCTTCCGAACTTCGCGCTGTCCGCATGGAAAGCAGTCCCTCCCAACAGCCATATACAAGAATTGCCCCAATTACACATGCGGTTACCGCAAATGCTCCCACGTGACTGTCTTTTAGGATTTCCAGTTTTTTCTCACGATCTCCGTAAGAGCCTCTCGCATCGGACGTATCAAGATATCCGTCCAAATGGATTCCTCCGATCAAAAAGTACGGGAGCACAGTAAACACTGCCGCTCCAAACCCTGATGGAATCTCCAGTAAACAGCATAATTTCCACCAGCCGAACACTGCCGCAGCAGGCAGTATTCCGACCAGTGGAAAAAAACACATACTATATTTCATATTTTCCTCATTCCATTTGACATGGGGTACATAAATCCTGGAATACATGCCAAACGCAATGCATAAACTTCTTAATAATCTCATGCAATCACCCTAGTGATTATAGCACTTCCCGCAAGCCTTTGGCAACCTCTTTCTCCTCTCAAAAACGCTGCTTTCTTCTTGTTTTTCAATCATTATGATTCTCGTGCCCATCCAAACGAACAACGCACTGCCTTCTTCCAGCCACCTAAACATTTTTTCCGTTTTTCTTCTTCCATCTGCGGAGAAAAGATTTTAGAAACACTCCAGTTTTTCTTCACTTCCTCCTGGTCTGCCCAGTATCCTGCTGCAAGTCCTGCCAAATATGCCGCTCCCATTGCGGTCGTTTCCACACATTTCGGACGTTTCACAGGCGCTCCGAGCATATCCGCCTGAAACTGCATAAGAAAATCATTGGCGCAGGCACCGCCATCCACCTGAAGGGCAGAAAGTGCAATACCAGAATCTTCTTCCATTGCCCGCAATACATCGTGTGTCTGATAAGCAAGCGATTCCAATGTGGCACGCACTACATGATTTTTATTCACGCCTCTCGTCAATCCTACCAAAACACCTCTTGCATACTGATCCCAGTAAGGCGCACCAAGACCTGTAAAAGCCGGCACAAGATAACACCCATTCGTGTCATCCACTCTCGCCGCAATTTCTTCTGATTCTGCCGCTGATTCCACAAGATGCATCTCGTCTCTAAGCCACTGCACTGCAGCTCCCGCCACAAACACAGAACCTTCCAGCGCATATGTTACCTTTCCGTTAATGCCCCATGCGATCGTTGTTACAAGACCATTTCTTGAAAACACCGGTGTTTCTCCGGTATTCATAAGAAGAAATGCCCCTGTACCGTATGTATTTTTCGCTTCTCCCGGCGTGAAACAAGTCTGCCCAAACAATGCTGCCTGCTGATCTCCGGCTGCCCCTCCGATCGGAATCTCGCCTCCAAAAAATGACCAGTCTGTTCTTCCATAAACCTGACTGGACGGAACCGGTTTTGGAAGCATCGACGCCGGAATCTGAAGCTTTTCAAGAATTTCCTCATCCCATTCCAATGTCTGTATATTAAACAGCATCGTTCGGGAGGCATTGCTATAATCTGTCACATGAACTCTTCCCTTCGTAAGACGCCAGATCAGCCACGTCTCTACCGTTCCAAATAACAGCTCTCCTCGCTCTGCACGCTCCCTCGCTCCCGGCACATGGTCTAAAATCCATTTCAGTTTCGTACCTGAAAAATAGGCGTCAATAATCAGACCTGTTTTCTCCCGAAACCATTCTTCCAGTCCTTCTTTTTTCAGACTATCACAATACTCTGAAGTTCTTCTGCACTGCCACACAATCGCATGATATACCGGCTCTCCCGTATTTTTATCCCAAACAATCGTTGTTTCTCTCTGATTTGTAATTCCGATTGCGTCAATCTGTTCTGCCGATACGCCAATTTTCTGCATCGCTTCTACTGCAACTCCAAGCTGCGTAGACCAAATTTCATTTGCATCATGCTCTACCCAGCCCGGTTTTGGAAAATACTGCGTAAATTCTTTTTGTGCCACACTGCACATTTCACCTTTTTGATTAAATAAAATACATCGATTGCTTGTCGTTCCCGCATCCAATGCCATAATATACGTTTCCATTTTACACACCCCTCCGCTTTCCAATATTTTTTCCATATTCCGGGTACTGCTGCTTATCTATTTGATTTTTACCGGAATTCCGTACACAACTTCGATCACCGTATCTGCTTCCTTTGCCAGATGCTGATTCACGATTCCAAATATCTTGCGATATCTTTTTGTTTCTTCAAACATCGTTGGCTCAGAAAACAGCTCGTTGGTAACGATTACCATATGTTCTGTCTGATCTCTGAGATTTTCAATGCCTCGAAGAATATATTCCGCAAGTTCTTCTTCCGACGCATCCTTTTTTTCCGCATATTCATCATACATTTCATTGGCGATCAGATTAGACATACACTCCAGAAGAAGACCTTTTACTGCCTTTTCATATGACGGCAGAAGTAATTTATGCAAACCCATTCCCTGTTCTATCGTCACAAATTGTTTTCCTGCTCTCATCTGGCGATGCCTCTGGATCCGCTCCTTCATTTCTTCATCCAGAAACTGCATCGTTGCCAGATAAATCTTTTCTCCCGGACAAAGCTCCTGCAGAAATGCTTCCGCAAATCTGGATTTGCCGCTTCCGCTTCCTCCTGTAATTACTGCAAACATTCCGATCTGCCTCCCAGTTCTTCGTACGCCTCTATCTCCACCTCTGCAAAAGTTTCCATTCCTTCATATACAGACATTGCCAGATCAAGAAGCGGTATGAGCGATACAGCTCCCGTTCCCTCTCCAAGACTCATTTGACAATCCAAAAACGGATGCTGTCCCAGTTCTTCCAGAATTCCTTTCATTCCCGGTTCTTTTGACTGATGGGATGAAAGCATATATCCTTTTACTTCCGGACAGAGTCTCACCGCCACAAGCGCTGCTGCAGCAGAAATGTATCCATCAATGATAACTGGAAGATTCATAGCCGCTCCTCCGAGAAACACTCCTGTCATTCCCGCAATATCAAATCCGCCAACCTTTGCAAGCACATCGATAGGATCTTCTGCATTCGGACAATTTCTTTGAATTGCCATTTTAATTGCGCGGTATTTACGTTTCAGTCCTTCATCAGAAAGTCCTGCCCCCCGCCCAGTTACAGTCTCCGGCTCTTTCCCAAGAAGAACTGCTGTTACTGCACTGCTTGTAGTCGTATTGCCAATTCCCATTTCTCCCGTCAGCAGAATCTCATACCCACTTTCTGCACATTCTTTTGCCAGACGGATTCCGGTTTCGATCGCACGCACAGTTTCTTCCCGCGTCATAGCCGGACCTTTTACCATATTTTTTGTTCCCCGCGCAATCTTCTCCTGGCGAATTACCGTATCTTCTTTCACACCAATATCTACTGGAATTACATCCACTCCTGCTGTTTTCGCCATCAAGCAGACGCTTGTCATCCCTCTTGCAAAATTATTCGCTACAATTGTTGTCACACTGCTATCGGTCTGTGTCACGCCTTCTTCCACAACACCGTTATCCGCACACATGACAATCAAAGCACGCTTATGAAGTGAAAACTTCTCTGTTCGTCGGATAGCACCGATCTGTGCAAGCAGATCTTCCAGGCGGCCAAGTCCATGAAGCGGTTTAGCAAGCGCATTTAGATGTTCCTGAACCTGTTTCCCAGACTCAGCATCTACAGGAAAAATCCGCTCCAGACATTCTTCCAATCTCATTTATTTTCCCTGCACTTTCTTTTTGTATTTTTTACATTGCTTCATAAACTTTTTCGTTGCGTCAATATTAGAGTAAAAATATAAATGTGGAAATCCTGCGTAAAATGCCGGTCCGCCATAACCACATTCCCACTCGCGCTCACTTTTTGGTTTTTTTGCAAGAAAAGCCGTTCCATTTTCAGAGCTGTCCATATAGTGAAACTCATGTCCTTTCATCTTCATCCCTTTTCCACCAAACAGCTCCTGATCATTTGCCGAAAGCTCCACATACCCAAATCGTCCCAGTTTCCCTGTATAGCGACTCTCACCCGGAAGATATCCTACCATAGAATAGGATTCTCCATCCGGTGTCTCAAGCATTTCCTGGAGATACAAAAATCCTCCACATTCTGCAATACACGGCAGTCCTTCTTCCAACGCATCATAGATAGATGCTTTCATATAAATATTTTCACTGAGTTCCTTCGCATACAGCTCCGGATAGCCGCCTCCAAGCAGGAGACCCTGAATATTATCCGGCAGCCGCTCTCCACGCATTGGAGAAAAATACACCAGTTCTGCACCAAGCAGTTCTAATAATTTCAGATTATCTTTATAATAGAAAGAAAATGCCTCGTCTTTTGCAACTGCGATTCGGATCTTCGCCAAAGAAAAGAGTACATAATGCATGCTGCTCTTACACTCCAGCACAGGAGCCTTTTCTGCAATCTCAAGAATGGCATCGATATCCAGCGTTTCCTCACACTGCATACTGATTCGTTCAATCTTCTCTTCTATCTCACTTAGTTCATCCGGCTCTATCCGCCCAAGATGCCTGCTCTCAAAGACGGCATCTTCCATCATTGGCAAATAACCGCATACGCGAATTGGCAATTCTTTCTCTACAAGCGCTTTCAGCCTCGGATACATCGCCGGCGAAATGCGATTAAAAATAACACCCTTTACATAACTTGGTTTCCGATAAGTCATAAATCCTCTCAGAAGCGCACAGAGCGATACACTGCTTCCCCGTCCGTCTACAACAAGGATGACCGGAGTTTTTGTTACCCTGGCTAAATCATAGGAACTTGCTTCTGTGCTGGTTCCTGCAATTCCGTCGTAATATCCCATTACGCCCTCAATCACAGCCAGATCCGATGCTTTTGCCTCATCTGCCAGCAACTGTTTCGTCAGATCTTCTCCGGTAAAATAAGTATCAAGATTTTTGGACGGCATCTGTAATACTTTTTCGTGAAACATGGGATCAATATAATCCGGGCCGCATTTGAATGCACTGACCCGATAGTTTTTCTTCAAATTATTTAAAAGGCCGCAGGTTACAAGCGTCTTTCCGCTTCCGCTTGACGGCGCCGCAATCATAATGCGCGGTATCTCATAGCGCATATGTCTTCCTCCTTTGTTCTTTAGCAGTCTTTCTATTCTTCTTCAATCATTTTTCTCTGCAGTGTTATCACAAATACCGGGTTCATTCCCATCAGTAAATGATAACTGCCCGCCTTTTTTGTCCTTGCAGATTGAATCTGCGCAAATTCTGCCGCAATCTCCGGATGTGCTTTTCCATAAACAGACACATCAGCCAGTGTCTCCACGGTAATTGCATTCACAACAATCCGGGCAAATGGATTCTTTCTCCACACATAATCCAGAATTGCTCCAAGATTTCCCCCTGTACCGCCTATAAATACATGGGATGGCGCAGGAATGTCTTGAAGCGCCTCCGGCGCACTGCCTTCAACTACCTTTAAATTGGATACTGCAAACTTTCTTCGATTCTCCTCAATCAATCTGCATCCTTCCGGATTTCGTTCAATTGCATACACCATTCCCTCTTCCGCAAGAAGCGCTGCTTCGATTGCAACAGATCCGGTGCCTGCTCCAACATCATAGACGATTGCTTCTTTTGTAAGCGAAAGACTGGACAGTGATACACTCCTGATTTCTTGTTTTGTCATCGGAACTTTTCCCCGCACAAACATATCATCCGGAAATCCATAACCTCTCCTAAACTTTTTCCTGATCAGATCCGGCAGTTCCAAATACAGCACTGCCAACGATATTTCATCCAATTTTGGCGGATACTTCGCAGTTCCTTCTACAATCATTTCATCTTCATAGGAGAGACGATTTCCAATAATGACTTTTGTATCTCCCCACTCAAAGAAACACAATTCTTTACAAATATCATTAATACTTTCTTTTCCCTCTGTTAAAAGGAATACTTTTCCGGAGTGCTTCAATTGCGCTGCCACATTACAGCTGCGTCCATGTACACTCCCCACCTTTGCTTCTCCCAGATCAACTCCAAGCTTGGCGGCTAAATAAACAATCGAGGAAATTCCTGGAATCACACGAACTTCCCAGCCATCTTTCTGTTCAAAAAATTGTCTAATCCGCTTCGCACCGCTATAAAAGCTTACGTCTCCGGATAAAAGTACTGCTGTCTGTACCGGTGTTGTTATTTCTGCTACATGGTCCCATATCTGCTCCGGCGTATATGCTTCTACTTTTTGTGATACACATTCCTTCGCAAGCTCCAGCATTCTGCGGGCGCCAAAAATCATTTCTGATGCTTCTAATGCATTTCGTCCGGCCTCCGTCATATATTGTTCGGCTCCAGGTCCAATCCCGATCAGTGTTATGCTGTTTCTATCCTGTTTCTCTCTGCCGTTCGAAGATGCAGCCTGTGAAATCGGTTTCAAATACAGCTGCTCTGAAATCCATCGGCAGGCATCCTCCCACAACATCCCTTCTGTCTCTGCCGGACGTCCGATTACGATCAATTCTGCTCCGGCTTTTTGGCAGGCACTGACTTTTTCCGGATACCCGCCCGTCTTTCCGGATTCTTTTGTCACGAAATAGGATGCCTTTGTCTGCCGAAGCATAGCCAGATTCATTTCTTCTGAAAAAGGTCCCTGCATTGCTATCAGATGCTCTCCCTGAAATCCCAGTTCGAAAGCTTCTTTTACCGCCTGATGCGTCGAGAGGATTCTGGCGTAACATCTTTTTTCATAATTGGGAATCGAAGTATAGCGTGCCAATTCTTTACTTCCTGTGGCAATGAAAATATTTCCCTCTGTTTTTCCAAGATACTCTGCTGCCTCCTGGACAGACGCTGCAAAACGTATCGGAACGGAGTTCTCTTGTTTCGGCTCTGTTACAGATTCTCTCAGCACACGCAAATAGGCTGTGTTAGAAACTGCACAGGCTCTTTTTATATTCGCTGTCACTTCTGTCGCGTATGGATGTGTTGCATCGATTACCCAATCCGGAGACTTTTTTTGCAGGAATTCTTTCATTTTCTCTTCACTCATTCTCCCTGAGTAAACCACAATTCGTTGATTTTTATTGTTATTCGCAATTTTTTCGTCATGATTATGTTCTTCTACCAGTTCTTCCACTAATTCTTTTCCATAATCAGTTGCTGTACAGACAAGAAGCTCTACTTCTTTTTCTTCCATCCACCTGACAATCCGACGTCCTTCTGTTGTCCCTGCAAATAGTACGATTCTACTCATTGCGATATCCTCTCGGGGTAACCATATGTCCATTGATCTGCTTTGTCTGACTATTTCCAATAAAAACGGTCGTAAACATATCTGTCTGTATTTCTTTCAATTCCTGAAGACTGCAAATCTGATACGATTCTCCTTCTCTGCCAATATTTCTCACAATCCCGCAGACCGTCTCTTTCGCTTTACAGGTTAACAGGATTTCACACGCCTTCTTCAGATAATCACTGCGCTTTCTGCTGGATGGATTATAGAGACAGATTCCCAAATCTGCCTTTCCCGCATAAAGAAGTCTTTTTTCAATCAATTCCCACGTCGTCATCAGATCACTCAGGCTGATCAAAGCGAAATCATGAATCAAAGGTGCTCCAAGAACAGCGGCGCCGGAAAGAGCTGCTGTCACTCCTGGAATCACCTCCACCACAACAGACGGGTGTTCTTCCTGCATGCCTAAGATTAACCCTGCCATTCCGTATACCCCTGCATCTCCGCTGCAGATCATGGCCGTTGTATGTCCGGCTTCCGCCTCAGAAAATGCCATTTCACAGCGCTCAATCTCCTGTTTCATCGGTGTGGTCAGAAATTTTTTATCTGCAAAATGCTGACGTACCAGATCCACATAGACCGTATAACCGATGATCACGTCACACTGTTCTAATACCTTTGCCGCCCGGATCGTCATGTCTTCATAAGCGCCCGGACCAATCCCTACTACATATAATTTATTCAAACCGAATACTCCCTTTCTTTCTCGCAGCTGCAAAAGTGATTCCGCAATATTTTTGTTTCTTAATTTCTGCCGTTCTTACCTGCGCTCCGAGAATGGCTGCCCGCTCACAGACATTTCCCACTCCCGCAATGTTCTGAACAAACTCAGATTCTTTGCTGACTTCTGTGACCTGACTAAGTTCTTCTGCTGAAAACGTCAAAAAAGGTACTTGCCAGAGCGCCGCTAATTCCAGAATTCCCTGCTCTTTTGCTTTCAAATCAATGCTGGCGATCATCCCAATCTCCGCAATGGAAAAGATACCAGACTGTTCTGCTGTTTTAGCTGCAGCAAGAAGTGCTTCTGCCGTCATTCCTTTGCGGCAGCCAATTCCAAGCACAAGATCCCTCGGCAAAAGCTGCAATACACTGCAGGAATCCCATGATTTTTTCTTCCGCTCTGCACTGATTTCAATTCCATAAGAAAATACTTTTAGTTCTTCCCGGTCTTCCACCCGGACAAGCCCCTTTGGAAGCTTCCCTTCGATCGGTTTCTCCGAATAAAATCCAATCTTACCGCCGTGAAGCAGTTCCGCAGTCATTTCTTTTGCAAGTGACAAATTCAGTATTTTCAAACCATTTTTCTTAGCAAAGAGATCCACCGCGAATTGCTGTTCCACATCTGTCGCTGTTGTAATGACCGGAATCGCACCGACAGCCTCTGCCAGCAATGCCGCAAGCTCATTTGCGCCCCCCAGATGACCGGACACAAGCGAAATAGAATATGTTCCGCACTCATCCAGCACAACCACTGCCGGATCGGTTCGTTTATCTTTCAGAAACGGTGCAATCATCCGCACCGCAATCCCCGTTGCAGAAACAAAAATCATTCTTTCATAATCATTCCAATTCTTTGCAAGCCATTTTGACAATGGTTCTTTGCAAATAACCATTCCACTCTCTGCGTCTTTCTGCTGAAGCATGGAGCCTTCCAAAACCCGTTCTGCTAGTTTTTCTGTGATCCAAAGTTCGATTGCACCTTCTGACCGCTCCTGCTCTCTTTGTTTCAAAAGCTTGTCCTTTATCTTCCCTGCCAGTTCACAGCCCTTTGCGGTAAACGCAAAAATAACTGTTCCCCTCTGCACATATCTCATCTGGATGCCTCCCGGAATTCTGTTGTGAAGGTAGGATCATACAGTTTTGATCTCTCATAAGTCTGACATCCAATGACATTCCCTACAAGAATCAGAGCAGTCTTCGTAATTCCTTCCCGTTTTGCAGTCTCTGCCAATGTTCCCACCGTACAGATAAATTTCTTTTCTTCCGGCCATGTTGCTTTATACACAATAGCAGCCGGCGTCTCTGATTCATACCCACCGGCAATCAGCTCTTCTGACAACTGTTTCAGCATTCCCGTACTTAAGAAAATGACCATCGTAGCCTGATGTGCCGCAAATGCCCTAATATTTTCCCGCTCCGGCACCGGTGTACGCCCTGCCATTCTTGTAATCACTACGCTCTGGGAAATCTCAGGCAATGTATATTCCAGATCAAGCGCTGATGCCGCCCCACAAAAAGAGCTGACTCCCGGACAGGATTCATAGGCAATCCCCTGCTCTGTCAGAATATCCATCTGTTCTCTGATCGCACCATAAAGACAAGGATCTCCCGTATGAAGCCGCACGGTCATCTGTCCCGCCTTTTCTGCTCTGACCATGACTGCAATGACTTCTTCCAATGTCATTTTGGCACTGTTGTAAATAGCGCAAGACTCTTTTCTCTCTTTTAGAAGCTCAGGATTTACAAGTGATCCTGCATAGATAATCACATCTGCCTGCTGAAGCAACCGCTGTCCACGTACGGTAATCAAATCTTCTGCACCACTTCCGGCTCCAACAAAATAAATCATCTACATGCCCTCCTTTTCCTTTGCAATGACAAGGGAATAATATCCTGCTTCATCCGGAAATTGTTCAACCGAGTTATAAATCTGTTCTCCCGGCATCCCACACCGTTCAATCATTTTCCCGTTAAGATTCGCTTTCTGCATAGCTGCTTTTACTTTTCCAAGCGCTTTTCCGCTTTTCATAAACACTTTCGTTCCCGGCAGATCCATTCCTTCCTCAACCTGATACGTTGCCGGAATTACATGAAGCATCTGTGCTCCCTCTACAAGTCCTTCATTTAACTTTGCCGACACTGCTAAAAACGAGGGAATTCCACTAACGATTTCTGTCTGATATCCCTGTTTTGACAATTGTTTGTGAACATAAATATAAGTAGAATAAATACATGGATCTCCCAATGTCAAAAAAACACAGTTACGGCCTGCTTCCAGATATCCGGCTGCCGTTGCCACTGCCTCTTCATGACTTTTACGAAGCAGTTCCTGATCCTTTGTCATCGGCATATTGATTCCTACTAATTTTTTCTCACAGATTTCCGATACTGCTTGCACTGCAATCTGATAAGCAACTGTTTCCTCCGGCACTTTCCCCGGCACAAACACAATGTCGCACTCGCGGATTAACCGTACCGCTTTTAACGTCATCAATTCCGGATCTCCCGGACCAACTCCTACTCCAAATAGTTTTCCTGTCTGATTCATTCTCATCCTCTATTCTTTCTATTGCTTTTACTGTTCTACAAGTTCTTTAGAAACTTTCTGAAGTAATGCATCTGCATTCTTCGTCATTCCCAACATACCTGACTGATTGGAAAATATAACTGCACCGCATTTCATCTCACCTGCTCGATTCTGCAAATAAAATTGAATCCGATCCAGCAGTGCTTCCAGAAACTTATTTCTTTCCTTTTCTCTCATTAATGACAACATTTCATCTGTTGTTCCGCAGTCTAATGCTGCCAGCGCCATTTGTGCCGGCAGACCTGCTCTGAGCATTGCACTTGCTGCCACTTCCATTCTGGCGTCTCCATATCTGGAATGTGTATTCATAATCCCCGCTGCCACCTTAATAAATTTCCCGATGTGAGCTGCAAATACAAGTCCTTTCGCTCCGGAGTCAGCTGCCTTATCAATGGTTTCTCCGACATAGTTGCTGCATTTTACGGCAACTTCTGCGGGAATCCCATAAGTTTGTTTTAGAAAATCAAGTCCATAATTTCCCGGAGCCGCAATCAGCCACTCTCTTCCTTCTGCCCGTTTCACATTAATCTCTACCTGTATCGTATCAATCAGCGCTTTCTCGCTCATCGGTTCCACAATTCCTGTTGTTCCAAGAACTGAAATTCCCCCCTCAATTCCAAGCCTGGGATTAAATGTCTTTTCCGCCAGTTTCACACCATCCGGAATGGAAATGATGATTTGAAGACCTCCCGGCATCCCACTTTCTTCCAGCACTTCCTCTGCCGTCTGGCAGATCATCTTCCGCGGAATGCGGTTGATCGCTGCAGCTCCTACCGGCTGATCAAGCCCTGGCTTTGTTACGCGCCCGATGCCAACACCGCCATCCAGAAGAATCCCTTCTGTTTCTGTTCGGCTCACACTTGCATAAACATACACGCCGTTCGTCACATCCGGATCGTCTCCACTGTATTTTTTAACAGCACAGCGCACCAGATTCGGTTCTGTTTCCCACAATTCCGGCTGAAGTGTTATGCATTGTCCCCCCGGAAGCTTTACGGTAATCTTCTCTTCTCTCCTGCCTGTCAAAAGACAGACAGCTGCCGCCTTCGCCGCCGCCTGTGCACATGTTCCGGTCGTATACCCTGATAATCCTTTTCTTTGCTCTGCCATCCGCATTTCCTCGTCTTTCTCTATACTATGATATCTTAACCATTCTGAAAGCATCTGTCAATTCTGGCTGAACCGTTTTCCCGGATGTTTTTATAAAAAAATCTCCGACTTCCTTTACGGAATCCGAAGATTTTTTTTAATAAAATTCCACTAAGCAGCCATCAGAATAAACGTTCTCATCTGATCTCTTAAAATAACTTTTCACCCGCTACATATTTTTCTTTCACATCAGCATCTGTGCACAGGTAAAGAAAACGTTCCAGACGATCCCGCACTGTCAGTTTCTCAACAGACGGAATTCTGCTCTCATCTAATACAAGAATATCAGCCTCATACCCCGGTTCAAAGCTTCCTACATTTCCAAAGAACGCACCGCCGCCCTTTGTTCCCATAAAGAAAGCTTCTTCTACTGTTACCGGTTTCTCTTCTTCATTTACAAGACGCCAACGCATTTTTGACATCTGAATGGCATCTGTCATCGCACGGAAGATAGAAAGAGATGCGCCTCCCGCAATATCGCTTCCAAGTCCAATCCGATGATCTTCTTCAAGGTAAACTCTGACCGGAGCAATTCCTGATGAAAGGTTTGTATTGGACTGTGGGCAGTGTGCAATAAATACACCGTTGTTCAGCATTTTTTCCCGCTCTTTCTTCGTAGAATGTACACAATGCGCCATAATTGTCGGCACCTCTTTCCCAAACAGCCCAAAATGCTCATAAGCTTCTCCGTAGCTTTCTGACCACGGACAAAGTTCTTTTACCCATGCAATCTCTCCGATATTCTCAGACAAATGGGACTGCATCGGAAGTTGATACTGTTTTTGAATCTCACTGAGCTGTTCCATCAATTCGTCTGTGCAAGTCGGAATAAAACGCGGTGTCAGAATTGGTTTCACACGGGAAAATCCTTTTTCCTGACATGCCGAAATCCAGCGCTTCGTCGCATTTGCCGATGTATCTGCATCCAATTCCCGGAGCGGATCCGGACTATTGCGATCCATACATACTTTTCCAACGTAAGCACAAACTCCTGCTTCTTCCAGAAGTTCCATCAAACGTACGGTTGCTTCCTCATGACGCGTAGCAAAAATACACGCTCTTGTTGTTGCGCTTCTTTGAAGATCTCCTACAAACATCCGATACGCTTTCTCTGCATAAGAAATATCTTCATATCTTGTCTCTTCCGGGAACGTCCTTGTGTCCAGCCAGTCCAGAAGTTCCATATCCATTCCCATTCCGCGGAATGTATACTGCGGCGCATGCACATGAAGATCTACCAGCCCCGGAATAATAAGCTGACCGCTGCAGTCATGGAGCGGTAAATTCTCATATGCTTTGGGAAGTTCCGGAAATACTCCGGTAATCCGTCCATCCTCACATACAAGGAAATGATTTTCTTTCGCAATCAATTCCTGCTTCGTTTTGCTGTAACAAATATCCCCTTTTAATACAAAATTTCTCTGTTCCATCCACAAACTCCTTTCCGGAAATCCACCTGTTTTTGTTTTTTTGCACAAAAAATACCGTACAGATAGTTTCCCCTTCAATCCGACAGATGATTTATAGGTAACTATTTACGGTAGTTAGTAGAGACGCCCAACCAATTATGGGCTTATATAAACGTTCCTGTATTCACTTTTTTAACCTTACATAGTATACTGGATTTCTCTATAAAATGCAACAAAAAAAGAAAGGTTTTCTGCAATTTTTTTCTGCAGAAAACCCTTTTTTTAGATTAATACATATTTTAACAAGAACAAAATTGCAAGTACATACATTACCATACTGATTTTCTTTTCTTTTGCTCTTCCTCCAATTACATTTACAAGTACATAAGAAATAATTCCAAGAGAAATTCCTTCTGAAATACTGTACATAAATGGCATTGCAATCATACAAATGAAACAAGGAATTGCTTCTGTATAGTCTTCAAAATCAATCTTTGTAATAGAAGTCATCATCAGAAATCCTACTACAACAAGTGCCGGAGCCGTTGCAAATGCCGGGATTGCAAGAAAAATCGGTGACAGGAATAATGAAATTCCAAACAGCACTGCCGCTACAATACTTGTCAGTCCCGTTCTTCCTCCTTCTGCTACACCAGCTGCGCTTTCAACAAATGTCGTTGTTGTAGAAGTTCCAAGAGCTGCACCAATAGAAGTTCCGACTGCATCTGACATTAGTGCTCCTTTAATTTTTGGGAGTTTTCCGTCTTTATCAAGCAGATCTGCTTTCGATGCAACACCAATCAATGTTCCCAGTGTATCAAACATATCGACAAATAAAAATGCAAACATAATAACAATAAAGTCAAGCGTAAATACTTTTGAAAAATCCATTTTCAAAAAAGTAGGAGCCAGACTTGGAATTGAAATTCCCTGCGAAAAATCCGGCAGCAAACTATAAAATCCCGCATCCGGTGTAATCTGATAAATTCCTGTCAGCTGACAAAGAATTCCCAGTCCCCATGTAATCAGAATCCCCCATAAAATATTCCCTTTTACATTTTTCACAAGCAGCACTGCCGTAATTAGAATCCCAATCAGCGCTAACAAGACCGTGATTCCTTCTGAAGAAAAAGTTTCTTTTTCCAGCGAATCTTTAAAAGAGAAGATTCCTACAAGTGTTGAACTGTCTACAACAATCTTTGCATTCTGCAATCCGATAAACGCGATAAACAAACCAATTCCTACCGAAACTGCATGTTTCAAATTCATTGGAATCGCATTAAAAATTGCTTCACGCACATTGATCAATGATAGCAGAATAAACACAATCCCCTCAACGAATACTGCCGCCAGCGCCATCTTCCATGTATAACCCATTCCAATGACAACCGTATAAGCAAAATATGCATTTAAGCCCATTCCCGGTGCCAATACAAACGGATAGTTGGACCACATTGCCATCAGACATGTCGCAATAAACGCTGCCAATGCGGTTGCTGTAAATACAGCACCTCGATCCATTCCTGCTTCTGCAAGAATATTAGGATTTACTGCCAGAATATACGCCATTGTCATAAATGTCGTTATACCGGCAATTACCTCTGTTCGAACATCTGTTCCGTGTTCTTTCAAATGAAATAGTTTTTCTAACATTTGTTAGTACCTCCTGCCTCCACTCAAATTCCCTATTGAGCTAAATAGGTGTCCTATTTTTAAACACCAGTTGCTATTATAGCGAATCACACTACAAAAAGCAACATAAAAAAATCGCAAAAGAAGTTTTATTATTTCTTCTGCGATTTTCATTTACGTTACTATGATATTTATTTTTCAAACAACGTATCCATCTCTTGGAACTTCGTTCTGTCTACTTTATAAATAATGTGAGATTCTCCCAGTTTTACATATCGATTTTCTCCCTCGGAATCTGTTGCTCCAATATAAAATGTAAATTCCTGTTCTTTCTCATTGCTGTCAGTATACGTGACTTCTACTTTCGTAACATTTTTCTCATCCATCCCGTAAACAGCTGCTTCTGTTGCTTCCATATAGTAATCTGCACAATCACTTAGCGTGATTCCTCCAATTGCACTTTCTAAGGTGCTCATAGCATCTTCCTCTTCTTTTAAAAATGTTTCTGTCTTGTCCTTCTTTGTCATAACAACCTTTTCCAGCTGTCCCGAATTAATATACGGAAAGGCATCATTACTGAGCAGTGACATGAGATCATACTGAATCGGACTGAGTACAGAAGAAGAAACAGTGTAGATTTTGCTCTTATCTCCTACTGTCATATAATATCCATCATTAACGCTGTTTCCAATATAAATATTTGTCTCTTCACCCGCTTCATTTTTCAGATGAATCGTATATGCCGGCTGCTCCAGACCATAATCCTCCAGAGCGTCTGCTTCCTCTAATTCCCGCTCTGCCTGAATTGTACTAAATGTATTTTCCATCGTTTCCACATATGTCTGCTCTAATGGAAACTTCTCATCCGGTGCATAGATCCACGTTCCATCCTTTTTTTCAAAAACAAATTTATTTTCATTATAAATGTAAGAAATTTCCGTAATCTCTTCCAGCGTCTTAACCTTTACTGCTTTTGCTTCCTTTTGCTCCTCTTCTTTTGCCGCCTTTGATTCATTCCAAAACTGCAGACCAACATAACATCCGATCAAGATGACAAGGACACCAAGCAGGAATACTATTTTATTTCTTTTCACAATCCGTCCTCCTTCTTTCCATTGTACTATATTTTCACATATCTTGTTCCGTTTCCTTGCCTATGCCTTACGTCGTCTCATCCAGACAGACATTCCAAAGCCAAGAATCACAAGCGGAATCCCGAAAATAACAAGAAGGCTAAAGATATCTGCATGCTGCATCGTATTATAGGAAATTCCAAGAGATTTTGCTTCGATTGACACATTCTGCACGTCATCGAAGTTGGCTGTTACCGCATTCATAACGAATGTCATATTATCCAATGTTGAAAACATCCCTGTCAACTGTGAATCAATGATTGAATTACTTCCAAATACTGTGAATCGGGATTGTTTTCCTTTACTTTTTGCATCCTCCTTCTCTTCCTCATCTGTATCAGAAAGTGTCTCCTCTGCAACTGCTCCAATGACATAAGCTCCCTGCTCCTGTGATGTTTCTGTAACCGCATGTGCATCATTGCTTGTCGTAAGAATCGAAGTTACTTCAATCGTATCCCGCGCCGGATCTGTTGTTGTCATTCCATGCGTATTGGCTGCAAGAATCATTTCTGTAGACAACCCTTCTGCCAGATCTCCGGATGCATTTAACAGTGGAAAAACATAATAATAATTATTCTGAAGACATCTTGACGGATCTGCAATATATCCTTCTGCCGTTTCCAGCCCATACTCTTTCATTAAGCTTTCCAGATTCGGCAATTCCTCATCGCTATCTCCAAGAAACAGCATGACATTGCCTCCGCCTTGCAGGTAGTTTGAGATTGCCGTCTTTTCTTCTTCTGAAATATCTTTTACCGGTCCATTCATCAAAAGAAGATCGCAGTCTTCTGGGATCTTCTGCGTCATCACAAGATTCAATTCAGTAATTGTCAGATTGGATTTATCTGTCAGATCTGTAAAATTTGTTCCAAACGCATCTTCTCCATGTCCTGAAGTGCGATATAATTTTTTTGTTGTATCATTGGTCACATAATTGACTGCACTTGTCAGCTGTCCCTCTGCATCAAAACCACTTTCTGTTACCTGGCCAGTTGTATAATAGGAAGACATATCATATTGAATCATATCTGAAAAAGCAATCTTTGTATCTTTTCCGGTTTCCTCACAAGAAACAATGACCGTATCTGCACCGGCATCATTTTCACTGAGTACAGAAGGATGCAGCACAGGATCGACCCATTCTACTTCAATCTCATCGGAAAGCTTTGCGTATTTATTGATAAATGTACGAATCCGTTTATCCGCCTGCGTTTCTTCTGAAAGCACAGTCAGTTTTACCTTTTTCTCTAGATTTTTCAAAATTTCCCGGCTTGTTTTCGTAATCTCATAAATCTTACTGTCACTGACATCTATGGAACGAAGATTGTCAGGAAGCTGTGATACGATCATATTCAGTACTATGACAATCGCAATGACAACCGCTGTCATTCCAACGCTATATGCTCCGTTTCTGCTATGGGCTGTTGTAAACATCTCTTTTATTTTCTTCACAATCTTCTCCTCCTAACTCCACCGTCTCTTCTGAATGCTCTGAATTGTCAGGAAAATAAATATGACAATCATGGAAAGAAATACAAACAATCCGCTTACATCCAGCAAATGATTGGACGCAATATCGGAGAAAACGCTGTAAAGAGATAGCTTTCCAAAAAATTTTTCCAACAGTCCCTCATACAGACTGGATTTCACAAAATAAACTGCAAAGGCAGCAATGACCACAACCCCTTCCAGTATGCCGGTCACAATCCAGTTTTTCATCATCTGGTGCACGAAATACACTAGCAGACTGGCAAATGCAATCATTCCGATCATACATGCAAATGCACCGGATGGAAGAAATCCGACAAGACTGTCCCATAAAAATAAGATTAAAAGCGCTCCAAACGAACCAACTGCTGCAATGATCTGACTCTCTGTTAATGATGAAACAAACATTCCAACTGCAATATAAACACATCCAAGCAGAAAATAAACAAAAATCGATAAATAATCTACTTTTAGATATGCATTTCCTTCTGCCTTAATAATCAGAGGGAACATACAGAAAATAAGATTCGGCACTGCAAACACTGTTGCCATTGCCATATATTTTCCAAGAACAATATCAAAAACTGTCACCGGTGATGTCAAAAGCAGCTGATCGCTCTTGCTCTTTCTTTCTTCTGCAAAACTCTTCATCGTCAAAATCGGAATACTAATAATCAAAATAAACATCGTTCCGGACAGTGCATAAGAAAAATACGGATATCCGGCATTTAAGTTATATGCCATGAAATAGATTCCTGCCACTGCAGTCAATACCGAGATAAAAAGATACCCTGTCATCGACTGGAAATAAGAACCAAGCTCCCGTTTATAAATTGCCTTCATCTGTCTCTTCCTCCTCGCTTTCTTCCAAACACTCCGTATCTGCATCCTGTTTTTCATTCTGTGTCAGTTCCAGGAATACTTTCTCCAGCGTTGCCTTTGTTTTCTGAAGTTCCAGAAGCGGACATTCGGCCCCTGCAAATGCAAAGAACAGATCTTCCCGGATATCAAATCCTTCTTCCGGTGTCACTGTCATTCTTGTGATTCCATCTTCCAACACTTCCACAGACATATGTACAATATGCTCCACAGCGGAAAGAATCTCTTTTACGGTTTCTTCCGAAGCTCTTGCCTGCAGGAATATCTGCTCCGTTCCTTTTAACTGTTTCTCAAGATTTTCCGGCGTATCGCTGGCTACTAATTTCCCTTTAGAAATAATCATAATATAGTCGCAAACTTCGCTGATTTCTGCAAGAATATGAGAGCTTAAAATGATTGTATGGGATTTGGAAAGTTCACGGATCAGCTCACGGATCTCAATAATCTGTTTCGGATCCAGACCAACGGTCGGCTCATCCAGAATTATAATTTCCGGAAAACCGACGATCGCCTGGGCTAATCCAACTCTTTGCTTATATCCTTTGGACAGATTCTTAATCAATCTTCCGCGTACGTCCTGAATCTTTGTCAGCTCAATTACCTTCTCTACCTGTTCCCCAATCTGATGACGTTTTAATTTTTTTAAGGCAGCCACAAACTGGAGATACTCTTCTACTTTCATGTCCAGATAAAGCGGCGGCATTTCCGGAAGATATCCAATACTTCTCTTTGCCAGCTCAGGTTCTTTTAAAATATCATGGCCATTTATTACAACTTCTCCTTCGGTTGCTCCAAGATACCCTGTCATAATATTCATTGTTGTTGATTTACCGGCTCCATTCGGTCCGAGAAACCCGTAGATCTGACCTCGCTTCACTGTAAAACTCAAATGATCAACTGCTGTATGTGTCCCATAACGTTTTACGAGATTTCTTACTTCTATCAATCCTGCTCCTCCTCACTAATAATTTATGAATCATTATATGTATATACTATGTTTGGAACGTGATAAAATTGTGAAAAATTTGTGAGCCCTTTATTGTGATTGTCTTTTCTGTAAGGCCGGCTGCCTTTAAAATGCATAAAAAAAAGATACCTCATCCTCAATGAAGTATCTTCTCTCTTACTCTGCCCTGCAATAGTTCAGCTACCTGTTCGCAGTAGTTACTGCATTAAATATTCCAGAAATTTTGCGGCATATTCCTGGCGTTCGCCAATATTTAAAATAACAAGATAGACAGGCTCTGCTGTCACATGAAGCGGGTTCCCGATCTTTGCACTTCCGGTAAGATCAAATAACTTATCATCCACAATATGATCCTGATATGTTTCCTGCATCTCTTCGCTCAATACCTCGGAAAGATTTTCTGCCGCTCCCTGCGTCACAAAATCCTTTACATGCTCTTCGGAACCGATAACAACATCTACAGCCCCTGCAGCTACGATCGTATTCAGTTTCATTGTGGCATTGTATCTCGCCTGACTGTCCTCCGAACCGATGGCTACTGTCGTATCAATCGAAACCCGGTGATATTTCTCCTGATCCCCGATGAACTCCTTATATTCTCTGTTCATCTGTTCCGACTCATCCTCATTCATATAGCCGTCCGTCACAGCTGCATACATAATCGTTTCATATTTGGAATTCTCATACCAGGAAAATCCAAACCAGATTGCTGCAAATATTGCGATTACGCCAAAAATCTGAGGTTTATAATAATCCCAGATATATCCAAGCTTATGCTTCCAGTCCATGCTCTGAAGCTTTTCTTTCTCCAACTGACGTCGCTCAGCTCTGGTAAGATCCGTTTCGTGCTTCTCATGTATATCCATTTCGTGCTTCTCCTTCTGTCAATTTCTCCACAGCCCATTATACCACACTTATCTCCAGAAAAAAGTGAAGAAATTATAAACTTTCCTCCTCATCTTCCACCGGCTTCCATGCCTGTCCGAAATTTACATCTCTGAACAGCGCTGCTAATCCGTGTTCTCTTTCATAAATATCTTTATGTTCCTTCATCACACGGTAGAGGTGGAATCCATCTACAATAATATACTTATCTTCTTCCTTTGCATAGTAGCATACAATCGGCATCGTGCATCCATCCGCCTTGATGCTGTCATAGAGAAGCTTCATTTCTGGCGGCGCTACTGCGTTTGGATTATAGGTATTCGGTTCCAACTTGGAATGTCCTTGCTGGATTTGATGTCGTCTGTATCGTCCGGAATCTGTTCCAGAAAGATGACTCTGGATTTTTTGCTGGCAGTATAATTAGATACGCCGTTCCGCTTAATCTTATAACCATGTTTTTCCAACTCATGAATGGTCTCTTCATCCAGCCCGCCTCCGGTATGATGCCAGAACTGAATCGATGTATTGAATTTCTTTGCATAATTATTGCGAATTCGCGGCGGAAGTTTCTTTTTTATCATCCCACGGATACCAGTACATTTCATAATTGCTCAGTGCTGTCCTGGTTGCCATTGGAAAACACACCCAGTAAGGTTCTACTTCATCTTTGATTCTCTCAAATGTACGCTCAATGTATTCTGTCGTAACAGTGTACTGCGCTTCAAAATCCTGATGAAACACTCCTATTTTCTTCTCCGGATAGTATTTCTTCTGAAAATCCATCGTCATATTCAAAAGCAGTCCACTATCTTTTCCACCAGAAAAAGAAACAAAAATATTATCAAATTCCTCAAAAATAAACTTTATTCGCTTCTGAAATGCCTCATATACGTTCTCTTCCAGATATTCCCTGATCACAGAACTCCCGCCCAATTATCAGCTTCTTCTGTTTTCCATATTTTTCCAGTCGTCTCCCAATAACTTTACCACATTCTGAAAACGGCTTCAACAATGTTCAACAAATCCTTCCCCTCTTGAATCCAAAAACAGCAGCACTCTTTTTAGATAATTCCAAAAAAGTACTGCTGTTTTGCATATTCATAATGCGCTTAGCTTATTTTATTTTTGTTCTATCGGCAGTTCCACATAGGAGCAAAATTCTCCCTCCTGATGTACTGTAATATGTGCCTTCTGCCTCTTCTCACTATTAAAGCCTTTTTCCGTGTTGCTGTTAGGAAAAATAAAATTCTTAGCGCTGGATGTTACGGTAAAACGGATACGATGCCCCGGAAGAAAGGTATTGGAAATCTTTGTTGTCCGAAGTGGAATCTCATATACATTTCCGGCTTCCATATACACAGGACGCTCAAACCCCTCCCGGTATTTGGCGCTGATCACACCGTCCGCAAGTTTGACAGATTTTCCATTTTCATCTACATCCAACAGACGGAATACAAAATCTGTATCCGGACAATCACAGGAAACAAATAAATGTACCTGTAAATCACCGGTTACTGTCACCGGCTCTTTTAATACCTCTGTTGAATAGACAAGATAGTCTTCCCGCTTTTCTTCCTCGGTATAATCTTCCGGCACTTCCAGTTCATTTTCTGACATATCGATGATATGCGTCGCCGGACAGTCCGGATCATACACATAACTGTTCTTCTCACTGTGCAGATCCATACGCTGTATTTTTACACACTGCGGCGGCCATGCCTCTGATGTTTTCCAACGCTTTTCCCCTAATGTATAGTAGAGCACTTTTGGACTTTTCTCAATCCCGTTCTCTACTCCCTTCAGAAAATGTTCCAGCCACATCATACAAATGAGATCGATATCATAACGAAGCGCATCTTCTCCCATCGGAATTCCGTGCAGATCATATTCTGCATTTCCACTGTGCTTCCACGGTCCTAAAATTGCTTTCCAGGTTCCTTCCGGCCAATCTCTGACAAGATCAAGCGCTTCCGTCGTACCCATTCCATTGTCATCAAACCAGCCTGACATAATAAGCGCCGGCACCGGAGTACCGCTGTAGCGCTCTTTCCAGCTGGATTTTTTCCAAAACTCATCCATATCTTCATGCTTTAGCCACTCTGTTAAGAAAGGAATCTCTCTTCCCAACGCCTTTTCCGGAATTGTTTCCAGAGGTCTTAGATCTAATACATCATCCCAGTCTTCCCGACACATCAGATCTTCTCTCATTCTCTGCTCCGACATTGCAAAAGCCCACGCAAGCATCCCGGATGTAAAGCAGCCTCCTCTTCTAGGAAGATCTGCAAATGCACTTCCGGCGCACACACTGCTGAGCATTGCTTTCAAATGCGGATTCCCGCTGGCAGCTGCAGCCCACTGTACATATCCAAGATAAGAACCGCCTGTCATTGCTGCCTGTCCATCACTCCAGTCCTGGGCTGCAATCCAATTGAGCGTATCGTCGCCATCTTCTACTTCGTAATAATTCGGCTGCCATCTTCCGGTACTGTCTTCTCTTCCCCTTGTATCCTGAATAACGACTGCATATCCTCTCTGGACAAAGCGATAATACATCTCCACATGATTTCCTTTTCCATAAGGAGTCCGCACAAGTACCGCAGGCACTTTTCCCACATTCATTCCTGCTTCTCTTATCGGAAGATAAACGTCTGTTGCCAGTCTTTCTCCATCTCTTGTCTCAACAAAAAATGTTCCGTGAAACTTTACTTGAAAAATTTCCTGAAAGGAGAGATTGCTCCAGGCTTTCAGGACTGTTTTTTCTTCCTTACCATCCTCTGCAAGCACTGCCGTATAATCTCTTCCCGGCATTAAAACGCCATATATTTTTCCCTGCTCATACAAAAGATCTTTTCCAAACTTTTTGTTTCGCTGTATATAGGCTTCCTCACGCCGTTTTGAAAACTTTTCTCCAGAGGAAGTGATGAACTCTTCTTTACCTTCTGCGATATAGTTTTCATATTCCTGTTTCTTTTGGAAAAACTCTAATATACTTCTTGAACAGAAATTTCGAAAATATTCATCTGTTTCTTCTGTTAATTTTTCTGCCGGAAGCCATTCCCCAGTTTCAATATTCAGCTTTTCTGTCGTAACTCCTTCGGCAGTTTCATGAAATTTTCCATATAAAATTCCGGATAAATAAAAATTCCACTTCATACGCATCTCTCTTACTTTCTCAGACATACTGCCTGTTTTTATCGCTTTATCAACTATCTTATCGAATCAGCATAGCATCGCCAAACGAGAAGAAACGATATTGTTTCTCAACCGCTTCTTGATACGCTGCCAACACATGTTCTCTGCCGGCTAAAGCAGATACAAGCATAATTAATGTAGATTCCGGCAGATGAAAGTTCGTAATCAGACAATCCAACACTTTAAACTGATACCCCGGATAGATAAAGATTTCTGTCCAGCCGCTGCACTCTCTCAGCCGTCCATGTTCATCCGCCGCAGACTCTACTGTACGGCAGCTTGTCGTTCCGACGCAGATGACACGATGCCCTTCCTCTTTCGCGCGGTTAATCTTCTCCGCTTCCGAAGCTTCAATCTGATAGAACTCTGAATGCATATGGTGTTCCAGAATATTTTCCACTTTTACCGGACGGAATGTCCCAAGTCCTACATGAAGTGTTACATGGGCAATCTCAACACCTTTTGTCTTAATCTGTTCCAGGAGTTCCGGTGTAAAATGAAGTCCTGCTGTTGGTGCGGCTGCAGAACCGGAGTTCTTTGCGTATACCGTCTGATAACGGTTTTTATCTTCCAGCTGATGTGTAATGTACGGAGGAAGAGGCATCTGCCCAAGCTGATCCAGGATTTCTTCAAAAATTCCTTCATAATGGAATTGAATCAGACGATTTCCTTCCTCCACTACATCAATGACTTCTCCTACAAGCAATCCGTCTCCGAAGCTGATCTTTGTTCCCGGCTTTGCTTTCTTTCCCGGTTTCACAAGTGTCTCCCACACATCATTTTCCTTTCGCTTCAAAAGCAATACTTCAATTTTTGCTTCTGTCCCTACTTTAGCTCCGATCAGTCTTGCCGGGATTACTTTCGTATCATTGATAACAAGACAATCCCCCGGATTTAAGTATTCTATGATGTCGCGAAATACATGATGTTCCGTCTCACCGGTCTTCTTATCAAGCACAAGAAGCCGAGAACCAGAGCGGTCCTCGAGCGGATCCTGGGCAATCAGTTCTTCCGGGAGATCAAAATAAAAATCCTCTCGTTTTAACATAATGAGTCTCCTTCCTAATTCAACTTCCGAACTACCGGCACAAGCCTCTTTGCCACGGCAGCTGCCATTACACAAAGTACAATGTCTCCGGAAATCGTCAGCAGACAACAATTTATCAAGACAATTTTCCATGTTACGGGCATAGAAATAATATAGTTACTTATAAAATAAAAATAAAACATTCCACACAGATACATTACTATCATCCCCATCAATGCAGAAATGAGCAGCCATGCAAATGTCAGTTCTTCCTTTTTAGCTGCCAGTTTACCTGCTGTAAATGCTGCAAAAACAAAACCAATAAGAAAGCCGAAGGTCGGTCGGACAAGATAGCCGATACCGCCTCCGGATGCAAATACAGGTATTCCCGCCAGTCCAATCATCAGGTATGTGCACACACTTATGCAGCCCATTCTGCCGCCGAGGAAGAACCCGGCAAGCAGAACGAAGAAAAACTGCAATGTAAAGTGCATCGGGAACGGCTGGACCGGAATATTGATCTGAAGAAATGCCCCCACCGCGATCAATGCCGTAAATAACCCGCTCAAAATCATTTCTTTATTTGAAAAATGCTGTTTTGTTCTCATTACTGACGAAGCTCAATGCCCATTCCGGACAGACCATTAAGGATTTTCTTCATTGCAGCATTGATATCTGCCTCCTCAAGCGTACGGTCTTTCGCACGGAATGTAATCTTATATGCAACAGACTTATATCCTTCCTGAATCTGAGCTCCTTCATATAAGTCAAATAACTGATAGCTTTCCAGAATCTTCCCGCCTCTCTGATCGATCATTGCTTCAATCTGACCTGCCAGAATCTCTTTCGGAACAACCATACTGATGTCTCTTGTTACTGCCGGATATTTTGCAATGCCTTCGTATTTGCGGTCGAATGTAGCAAATTTTGTTACAACCGGCATATCAAGCACCGCCACATAAGCGCGCTCTCCAATATCATAAGTATCTGCTACAATCGGATGTACTTCACCAAGATATCCAACAATTTCTCCGTCATAAATAATATTTGCCTGTCTTCCAGGATGCAGGAACGGCTTATTGCTGTCCGGTGCATACGTTTCTTTTTGATGCATACCGATCTTATCGAAAAATTCTTCTACAACACCTTTCATTGTGAAGAAATCCCCATCTCCGTACATTCCAAGTGTGAACTGCATCCGTTCATCCGGAAGTTCTGTCAGCGGAAGCGCCTTTGGCACATAAATATTTCCAAGTTCATAGAGACGAACATTTTTATTTCTTCTATTATAGTTTCTCGCAAGAGATGTAAGCATTCCATTCAGAGAAACCGTACGCATAACACTGTAGTCTTCTCCAAGCGGATTCATAATCTGAATTGCTTCACGTTCCTTTGCATCTGCCGGAAGGCGAAGCTTATCAAATACTTTCGGACTTTCGAAAGAATATGTCATTCCCTGGCTGAATCCACAGAATTCCGCAATCTCTCTTGCCACCTGCTCGATACGAAGCTTAAATGGAAGCTTTCCTGTTGTCGCTTCTCCACATGGAAGTGTTGTCGGAATATTATCATATCCGTAGAATCTCGCTACCTCTTCTGCAAGATCTGCAAGACGGAAAAGGTCATGACGGAATGTCGGCGCAATGATTTCTTTTGCTGCCTCATCATATTCCAGACCGATTTTTGTGAAATATCCAAGCATCTCTTCTTCAGAAATTGCAGTACCGAGCACTGCATTAATTGCTTTTGCATCAAACGGAACGCGAACCGGCTCTTTCTTCTTGCTGTAAACATCAACCATGCCGCCTACGACTTCTCCGGCGCCAAGCTCTTCAATGAGCTGACATGCACGATTGATCGCTGCCTCTGCATTATTTGGATCCAGTCCTTTTTCGAACTTACCGGACGCATCTGTTCGAAGTCCTACCCGCTTGCTTGAAAGACGGATATTCGTTCCGTCAAAACAAGCCGCCTCAAACAGCATTGTCTTCACATCATCTGTAATCATGGAATTTTCTCCTCCCATGATTCCGGCAAGACCGATTGCTTTCTTACTGTCACAGATCATCAGAACATTTTCATCCAATTCACGTTCCTGACCATCTAACGTTACGAATTTCTCTCCGTTTGAAGCCGTTTTGACAATAATTTCCTTGCCTTCGATCAGATCCAGGTCATAAGCATGCATCGGCTGTCCGTATTCTTCCATAACATAGTTTGTAATATCAACAAGATTGTTGATCGGACGAATGCCAACAGACGCAAGACGTCTCTGCATCCATTTCGGAGAAGGTCCGATCTTAATATTCTTTACGACTCTTGCACAGTAACGTGAACAGTACTGCGGACTTTCTACAGATACTTTAATATAGTCATTTACATCCTCATCATTTCCGGTCTCAGTCACAACCGGCGGGCAGAATTCTTTGCCAAATGTTGCTGCTGCTTCTCTTGCAATTCCAACAACGCTGTAGCAGTCTACACGGTTAGATGTCACTTCGTATTCAATCACTGCATCGTGAAGCCCAAGCGCCTCAATGGCATCTGCTCCTACTTCGGCATCTTCCTCGAAAATATAAATGCCGTATTCCGGCGCTTCCGGGTACATTTCTCTCGTAGAACCCAGCTCTTCAATTGAGCACATCATTCCATAAGAGTCAATTCCGCGAAGTTTTCCTTCTTTAATCTCAATTCCGCCTTCTGTCTTCTTGCCGTCATGGCCTCCTGCCACACGTCCGCCAACAAGAACAACCGGAACTTTGTCTCCTTCTTTCACATTCGGAGCGCCTGTTACGATCTGGATCTTCTCCGCTCCAATATTAACCTGACAGATAATCAGCTTATCCGCATCCGGATGTCTCTCAATCTTTTCAATCTGTCCAATCACGATCTTATCCAGATCTCTATCTAAAATTTCATATCCTTCTACTTTTGTTCCGGATAATGTCATTGCATCCGTATATTCCTGCGCTGTCACGCAAAGATCCGGAACATACGCTTTAATCCATGATAATGAAGTGTTCATTTTTTATCCTCCTAGAATTGTCTTAAGAATCTGATATCATTTTCGTAGAGCAATCTCATATCGTCGATCTCGTATTTCAGAAGGGCGATTCGCTCTAACCCAACACCAAACGCAAATCCGGTGTATTCATTCGGATCAATGCCGCACATTTCCAGCACATGCGGATGTACCATACCGCAGCCGAGAATTTCAATCCAACCGGAACCTTTACAGAAACGGCAGCCTTTTCCTCCGCATTTGAAACAAGAAACGTCCACTTCGGCACTCGGTTCTGTAAATGGGAAATGATGCGGACGGAATTTCGTCTTTGTCTCCGGTCCAAACAGCTCTTTCGCAAATTCTTCTAAGGTTCCTTTTAAATCAGCAAATGTAATATTCTTATCGATCACAAGTCCTTCAATCTGATGGAAAGACGGAGAATGTGTTGCATCTACTTCATCTGAACGGAATACTCGTCCCGGAGCAATCATACGGATCGGAAGCTTGCCCTGTTCCATAACCCGGGCCTGAACAGGTGATGTCTGTGTACGAAGGACAATATCTTTATTTACATAGAAGGTGTCCTGCTCATCCTTTGCCGGATGATCTGCCGGAATATTCAGTTTCTCAAAGTTGTAAAGATCATACTCTACTTCCGGTCCTTCCACAACTTCATATCCCATTCCAATGAAAATACGCTCTACTTCTTCAAGGGCAATTGTATTCGGGTGACGGTGTCCGACTTCATTTTTCTTCGCCGGCAGTGTTACGTCAATCACTTCTTTTTTCAGACGTTCTTCAAGAATCTTAGTGTCCATTTCTTTTTTAGATGCTTCTAACGCTTCTTCAATCTCTGTACGGGTATCATTGACCATCTGTCCTACTTTCGGACGGTCTTCCGGAGCGACATCTTTCATTCCTTTCAGAACAGCTGTCAACTCCCCTTTCTTTCCCAGATATTTCACTCTGACATCATTCAGCTTTTCCGGCGCATCTGCAGCCTGAATCAATTTCAGCGCTTCTTCTTTGATGCTCTGTAATTTCTGTTCCATAACGTTCCTCCTAAAAAATAATCAAAAAAATCCCCGTCCCAAAAGGGACGAGGTCAATCGCGGTACCACCCTAATTCCTGCGGATACTCTCTGCAGGCACTTTCATACGCGTAACGTGCATCTTACGTCATCATCTACTCTGCCTGAAATCCTTCTCGGCATTTCAAATCAGCAGCTCTTGCGGGAAATTCGATTCCTGTCTGAACTAAAAGGAACTCCCAGCCGATGATTCCTTCTCTCTGATAGAAAACAGTTCTCTACTAACGCAGTCATTGCCTTTCTCTATGCGGTAAATAGTTATTTTCTTAAACATTGTATCTATATCAGAAACTTATGTCAAGGGGTTTTCCGGATTTTCTCTTCTTTTCCCCACGTCTTCTCCAAAAATTCTCTGATACTCTGCTTTCACGAACTGTTCTGCCGACTTCTCCAATTCTTCATATTTGCGGATCAGTTCCAGGCAGTCATCTGTTACCTCCGCCATTCCGCCGAATTTTCCTCCCGGACGGCGTCTTACCAGTTCAAGCCCGGATTCTTCCTCCGCAGTCCGAATCATAGACCAGGCTTTGCTGTAAGAAATTCCGGTCCTTTCACTTGCTTCTCTGACCGATCCAAGCCTGTGTATCTGTCGAAGCAGTGTTACCGTTCCCGGACCAAAATACGGCTTCGTGTGGATCAGCTGCACTTTCACATGCGCTCGCTTCAAATTCCTTTGGTACGCCTCTGCCACCGTCTCTTGAATTCCACTATCTTCTAAAACTGGCTCCACTGTTCCCGGATCTCTCATCTCCACATAGACTGGCTTCTGTCCGAGAGACCTGAGCGCCCCTCGCAGCCCTCCTGTCCCTTCGTACGTTATCACATCAGAAAAAATTTCCTCTCCCAATAGTACCGGATGCCCTCCTCTGTGATTGTAGGAAGGTATTACTACCGTTTTTTCTTCACTCAGCAATTGTTCCAGTGTCTCCAGAAGAAAGAACGGAACATCCACCGGACAGATAAATACTCTGCTGCATCTTTCCTTCAGATAGGAAAGCCCCGTCTTCACCGAATCCAGCATCTCCGGCTGTCTTCCCTCTTCACAAGACTCATTCTGCAAAAAAGTAACTCCAAATCCCTTCAGCTGCTTTTTCAACTGTTCTTCCTGACTTCCGGCTACGATCACAATATCTTTCACACCCGCTCTCTGAAAATTCACCGTAATATATTCTGCCAAAGTCATTCCCTGAATCTTCTGAAGCGCTCTGGATGCACCATCCCTCTCTCCAGTTCCGTCTGCTGTGATCACAGCTCCAATCGTTTTCCTCGTCTGTATCTCATCTATTGTTCGGGCCATACCGCTGTAACACCCCTTTTCTTCCTGAAACTGATTTCATTCTATAGAATCTATTCTGCTCTGTCAAGGCTTTCCAAATACACATTCAGCTCGCCGCCAAGCAGCAGCATATAAAGGCAGAAATACATCCAGAGCATCATTAGAATAATCATTGTAAGACTTCCGTACATATTAGAAAAGCCCCGAAAAACCTCCACATAAATAGAACTCACATAAGAAATCACAAGCCAGCCGACTGCCGCCAGAACTGCTCCCGGAAACAATCTTTTTTGTTTTCTTTTTTCCGCTCTGTTCCTGTGATTCGGAAGATACTTATACACCATAGCAAACAGCAGCGTAAACAGACACATAGCAATGATCGTTCTGCTTCCAATGACCATATCCGTCATTCGTTTGAGAAACGGCACATAAGAATTAATCAACATACTGATCGAATTACCAAAGACAAGCAGCAGCATAGAAATAATAATCGACAGGACAAACATCAGCGTATAAGATGCCGCCCGGATCCTAAGAAAAATATAATTACGGGTTTCCTTCGCTCCATAAATACAATTAAGTCCTGTCGTCAAAGCCAGCACTCCCCTTCCTGCCGACCAGAATGCCACTAGCGCTGTAACCGGAACAACTGCTTTTGATTGGTTATAGACTTCATTCACGATAGAAATCAGCCATGTATCCAGTGAAGATGCGGAATGTGACGCACTTGGAAACAACGTCTCAATTCCAAGCATAATGTCTTCCCTTGTCAGAGGTGTATACTGCACAAGTGTCAATAATAAAAGTAAAAGCGGGATCAACGATAACATAAAAAAATACGCCGACTGTGCTGCATATGCTCCTACATGGTCATCTCCAATGCGGCGTCCGGCCTGATTCAATTTCTCCAACAAATTCTTTGACATTTGTGTTTCCCCCTTTATTTTCTCCAAATCATACCATGTTTCTTCCTGCTATTCAATGGTAACTCCACAGTAAAATGTTTTCAATATTTCCTCGTATCCCATTCCCTGCTTTGCCATTTCATTAGCTCCATTCTGACTCATTCCGATTCCGTGACCGAATCCACCCCCATGAAGAATGATTTGTTCCGGCTGCTCTTCAATCTCAAAAAAAGCACTCGGCAGCAAGTCTCTTGCCGGTGTCAGATTGCCATCCTGCTTCATAATCTCATATCCTCTGCCGCCAAGCGCTCTGCGTATCTTATTTTCTGTCTCTATGACCTCACTTCCTCTGTCGCCCTCTGCCACAAGAACAAGCGCCACACCTCCGGCTCCCCTTTCCGTAACTTCCAGACGCGTTAGATTTCCGATATCTGTTTCTGCATATTCCGAAATCAAAGCGGAGATCACTGTTTTGGGGATTGCAGCTTCCCAGCGATACCACGGAAGCTCTTTTTCATAATCCCCCTGCTCACCGGAAATGCTTATACTCTTCAAATATGCCGTTTTCTCTCCAGCACTGCCGCCCCAGGCAGTCATATCTGTAGACATCCCGCACGATGTCGAATAATAATATGCCGCGGCAACCTGACCTTGATACCATAGTTTCTGACCGGCAGTCTCATCAACCGCCTGAATGACGGACGGCTGAATCTCTGAATTTCCATATACCTGAAATGTTGTACTGTCATCCACCTGTGCCTGGTATTGCGGATACGCCATTTCCTGCATCTGGTGGTAAGCATAACTTCTGGCGCAGACTGCCTGACATTTCAGGGCTTCCATTTCATAGGACGCAGGCATTTCACTCGGTACGACTCCATAGAGATATTCCTCAAAAGGTATCTCGTTAATCACTGCTACCCCTCCATTTGCCACCAGCTCAATAATTCCGCCATAGGACGGAACTCCATATCCACGTGTAAGTGTTGTGACGGTCAGTTTCTCTCCTGGCTGGCGAGGACTGATCCGAATCGCTCCTGATGCAAAATACGGATGATCAGCGGCAGCCTCAAATACTGCCTGCGCCTCCAATTCTTCTCTTCCCCCTCCATATTCGATCACAAGACCGCCGGGCGCGGTAATCCCTACTTTTTCGTGAAGTTCTTCCTGGAATCCTTCCCCTCGAATCAGAACCCGGATCACTGCGTTCCCAACATCCTTTTCTTCCGCCTTCTTTTGCTCCTGACTCTGTTCCTGCTTCTTCGCTTCTCTTAGTTGATCCTGCTTCATTTCCCGTTTATTGATGACAGCAACGATCAGAAGCATCGCCGTCACCGCACAAAGTCCATAATAAATATATTGCTCCTTGAATTTCATCTCATATCCTGTTATATTCTTGTCTCTTTATTGTATGTCCAATGGCTTTTTGGTTATGCATCCGAACACAAAAACCTCATTCCAACGTGAAAAGACAGCCGCCAAAGCGACTGCCTTTTTCTTTTGTATGATGCCCAAAATGCCGGCTCCTGTATTTTGACTCCTAGCATTCTGCTAGGTGGGTGACCGCATCTGCTTTTCTGTCTTCCACGCATACCCTGGAGGCATGACATATTACAGAGATAATAAGTCTCCCGTTTAAAGTATTGTAGGTTCAAAATTACAAGAGGTATCGAACATCCCAGGTTTTCTAAATCCTATTATACTTGATTCAGTTCCATTTTTCAACTAAATCATAATTTTTCCACCATTTGATTTTTATTTTTTTCCAGAAACCGGCTTCCCTTTCCCCTTCTCTTCTGATTTTCCGGTATAATTTCTGCATATAGCGCAGGTCTTCTTTCTGAAACTCATTTCCGCCAAAGTACGCCTGTTCTGCAAGTTCATAAAACTGTTCCGCCTGAACTTCGGAAACACTGTGAAATCCCTTTGTAAGTTCTTCTGCAAATGTCTTTGCATCTTCAAATGCTTTCCAGTCATATCCAAAATCCTTGATCATACTGCCAAATCTTTCGTAGAGATAACATACCATCTCTTTTTCGCTTTCCGAATGCTTTCTTATCTGACAGATCCGGTATATCCGATTGCCCGTAACCGTACATAATCCGACAAAAAGAAGCGCAATCATACCGAACAGAATTTTGAACCAGAGTGCTGTCTTAATCGAAAGTCTTACTTGTTCCGCCCCCGAAACTCCACCGTTTTTCTCAATTTTTTCCGGATTCTCCGGCTCTTTGGAACTCTCTGTCGAAAGTGTTCCCGGCTCCTCTTTCTGCTCTTCCTGTTGTTCTGTCTGTTCCCCTGTCTGATCCAACTCTTGATCTAGGATCTCTGTCTCCTGCACCGTTTCTTCCGGTGTATTACTATTAGCCGCTTCCTTTGGAACATATTCTGTTATCCCTGCGGCAATTCCGGATGTTACAGACACAAATCCCGGTGTCGCCTCAAAGGGTACCCAGCCAAATCCATCCACATAATATTCTGCCCAGGCATGAGCCTCACCTCCGGTTAGAACAGCCTGATAGCCATTTCCTGTCTTTTGAAACAAACCAGGCTCCACAAGATATCCGCTGACAAATCTGGCAGGAATCTTTTGAAGCCGCAGCAAAAGCGCTGCTGCGGCAGCATAATGCATACAATATCCTTTTTTGTTTTCATTCAAAAAATACAGGACACTGTCCTTCCCCACCGGCGTTCTTCCGGGCTTTAACGTATAAACCGTATTCTCTGACAAGTAGGTATGAATCTTCCTGCAGATTTCTTCCATATCATCTCCCGCCGTCTCCTCTGCTGCCTGGCGAAGTCCTCCGGCGACAGAATCCGGAACTTCCAGATATGTCTTCTCTACAACAGCATCGTAGTCTTCCTGCCCTTTTCTCTTCAAAACCTTTTTCGCAGAAGCAGTACAGAACTTCGTCTCATATGTTCTTTCTCCCCCTTCTGCAAAACTGTCTCCATAAACAGCTGCATCTTCGTAAGCGCTAAAATATGGTTCATACCGGTATTTCGGATTTGCCTTCTGCACTTGTACTGTCAGACGCTTCACTTGCTCCGTTTCCTTCAGCAGCTCAAATGGGCGCGCCAACAATTCTTCCCCTTCCTGACCGGTCTTTCCTTTTAAAGAAGATATTTTTTTCTTTCTCCATTCACTATTTTCATACTCACCGCCGACAAACCCTCGCAAATACAGCGCCTGATTCGGTTTTTCATTACAGATAAGGCGAAGCTGTTTTTCCTCCCCCTGTACAAGTTCATCCGCTTCTCCGATTTTTCCGGAACCAACACCTCCTGACACTATTCGTTTCCGCTCCAGAAATGCTTTCACATCTTTCTGAAACGTTTCCGGTGATTCTGTCAGTTTTATCATCGGCTCCCGAAGCCACAGATAACCGATCCCGACCGAAAGACATATTACAACCACCGCTGTCAGTTCTCTTTGCCCTCTGCTCATTTCTCCTTTCCGCGTGCTGCTGCAGTAAATTCCGACTCCGCTGCCGATCAAAAGTATCATTGCATCCGCCTGAATTACCGTTCCAACACAAAAAGGCGCCAGAAACCAAAAAATCAGCATTCCGTAACCAATC
>CAUCYJ010000003.1:0-36190 GCA_958446945.1 uncultured Lachnospiraceae bacterium
TACAAAGATAAAGACAACTGTCCTACAAAAATTAAGTAAAAACACATTCTATTGAATCTTAAATCAATCTTAATAATTTCTGTAACTTCCCCTTAAAAATTCTTTGGTAATCTTGTATACTGTAAGGGAGGTGATTATTTATGTTTAATATTTTAGTATGTGATGATGATAAAGAAATCGTTGAAGCAATCGAAATATATTTGACACAGGAGGGATATCATATTCTGAAAGCCTATGACGGCGAACAGGCACTTCGCATGATTCGGGATAATCAGGTGGATCTGCTGATCATAGACGTTATGATGCCGCGGCTTGACGGAATCCGGGCTACGCTCAAAATCCGGGAAGATCACAGCCTCCCTATTATTATTCTTTCAGCAAAATCAGAAGATGCAGACAAGATTCTTGGTCTGAATATTGGGGCCGATGATTATGTGACGAAGCCGTTTAATCCGCTTGAGCTTGTAGCACGCGTAAAATCACAGCTCAGAAGATATACACAGCTTGGAAGTACTGTACAGAATGAATCGCAGGCAGTGTATGAAGTGGGTGGACTTCGTATCAATGATGATCTGAAAGAAGTGACAGTGGATGGAGAACCAGTGAAACTGACTCCGATTGAATATAATATTTTATTATTATTGGTTAAAAATCAGGGAAAAGTTTTTTCTATTAATCAAATCTATGAGCAGATATGGAATGAAGATGCAATTGGTGCAGATAATACGGTGGCAGTACACATCCGTCATATCCGTGAAAAGATTGAAATTAATCCAAAGGAACCAAGATATTTGAAAGTAGTATGGGGAGTTGGATATAAGATAGAAAAGCTTTAGAAGGGAGCTTTTATGGAGAAAAAATGGTATCGCGCACCATTTATAAAAGGTGTGCTTGTCGTATTGGCACATATAGCAGTTGTGGCATCTTTAATGGGATTTACCTGGGTGATTCTCTGTGCCGGAGTGAACTATGTTAATCCGGCTGCCAAAATACCGGAAAGCTATGCACAGACGAGACAGTTTGGCAAGAACATGAACAATGCTTTGTATGAAATGACATGGAATCTTTTTAGTTTGAACGGTATAGAAAAAGACGGCAAACTAAATGAAGAAATGCTGATCGATCTTGAAAAATACTACAACAGCGGCGAAGTTTCTGCGAAAGAAGGGGAAGGAAATGGGTTTGTATATAAACTTTCCGATCTTATTAATGCAGAAGACAGGGAAGAGGACAGAGAAATTGTTGTTTGCCAAAAGACCGATGGAAGTTATGCTTATGAAGAATGGGCAAGTATTCAGGGGAAATTGCTTTCCGGGGAACTTGTATTTGCTGAATTAGCGGATCAGGAAGGTTCTGAGACAGAATCAGGGTATGATCTGGATGATTTCCTGTATATGTTGGAAGATCGCTATAATGGTTATGAGTATAATGAGTATTTCGGAATCTGTAATAAAGAAGGAACGCTGATCTATACGGATTGCTGGAGAATGCCAGTCTCCTCAACAATTAATATGATGCTCGCAACGAAAACAGCAGAAGGTAAGGACGTTCTGGATTTAGTAAATGAAAATGCTTACTGGAATGGGCGTCTCCAGGAAATGGAGAACATGTTTGAGCATGCAAGATCCAGTCTTCGGGACAGAATTGATCGATATAAGGAATATCAGGAACTTTGGTCTGAGGGCAAGACAAATCTGACATTTATCCTTCTTGATGAAGAAAATAAAAAAGTTTATACAAACGATTCTAAATATGAAAATTATGAGACAGCCAGTAAGAATTATAAAGAGTTGATGAAGAACAGTACCGGACGGGAAAATGCATATATTAATATGAGGCCTGCAGAAGGTGAAGTGGAAGTGCAGCAGATTGCCGGTTGGAAAGCTTCGGAGTGGCAGTCGCTGTGTGAACATATTGAAGGAACGTTTGGAACAGAAAAAATTCGTATTGTTGCAGCAATGGATTTGGATTATCCGGTTACAGACCGTTTTCAGTTTATTGATGGAACTTACGATAAGATTCAGCCGCATCTTCACAATCTGATTTTGCTTGCCTGGGGCGGTGTGGTCGTATTTTTAATCAGCATAATCTGGTTGACGGCAGTATCCGGACGAAGCAATACACAGGACGGTGTGAAAACAAATATTGTGGATCGGCTTTTTACAGAAATTCCGGTAGGAGTACTCCTTGGTGGAATTTTTATGATGGTAGGAGGAATTTCTGTATCCTATGGAGAATGGTACAACAATTATGGCAGATGGATTATAGATAATACTAGTTTTACTGCACAGGAATTTGTTCCATCTCCATCGATAGGCGCTGCGGAAGTAAGTCTAATCGTGTTGATGACGCTTGGCGGAGCAGTCTGCTTTTTCTATGGTTATCTAAGTTCTGTCAGAAAGCTGAAAGCCGGTACATTTTTTAATGGACTTGGTATTTGGAAGATTGGAAGATGGTGCATAAGAGTTACTATAAAGTTATTCCGGATTATTGTAAAAGGATTTCGGGAATTTTGGAGACATAAGAACCTGATGACGAAGGTAATTCTGATCTTTATCGGTCTGACACTGCTTCATCTTTTTGGAGGAATTTCAGCATTCTTTGCATTCTGTTCCGTTGTGGTAGATGCAATTTTGTTTATCGTTTTAGTGAAGTATGCGATTGACAAACAGAAAGTTATGGATGGAATTAAGGAGATCACGGCAGGGCATGTAGAATATAAGATTCCGACAGAGGGATTAAAAGGTGATAACAAAGCGATGGCAGAGAGTATTAATGCCATTGGAGAAGGTCTTCAAAATGCAGTTGAGGAAAATCTGAAGAGTGAACGACTGAAAACAGATTTGATTACAAATGTTTCCCATGATATTAAGACACCGCTTACATCGATTATTAATTACGTAGATCTTTTAAAACGAGAAAATATCGAAGATCCGAAGATTAGAGGCTACATTGAAGTATTGGAAGCAAAAGCACAGCGTTTGAAAATTTTGACAGAGGATGTTGTTGAAGCATCGAAGATCAGTTCAGGAAATATTAAACTTGAGATGATGGATTTGAATTTTGTGGAAATTATTCTGCAGACAGCAGGAGAATTTTCGGAGAAATTTGAAGCAAGGGATCTGAAGCTGATATCTAATCTTCCGGAGCGTCCGGTTATCATTCATGCAGATGGAAGACGTATGTGGCGTGTGCTTGCGAATATTTATAACAATGCTGCAAAATATGCGATGGAACATACAAGAATTTACGCAGATTTGGAAGAGAATGAAAATGAAGTTGCATTTTCCTTAAAAAACATTTCTGAACAGGCATTGAACATTTCTGCTGATGAATTGACAGAGCGTTTTATCCGGGGAGACATTTCAAGGAGTACAGAAGGAAGCGGACTGGGGCTTTCTATCGCCAAAAATCTTACCCAGAAAATGGGCGGAGATTTCCGGATCTATCTGGACGGAGATCTCTTTAAAGTAACACTTGTATTCCCAAAAGTAAAAAAAGAAAAAAAGGAAGAATACACGGAGAAACAGACAGGAGAAAATGCATAATCAGTGACAATATTGGAGTGAAGGGCTGCCGGAAACGGCGGTCCTTTTTTAGGAAAATCTTGCTAAATTCTAACGAAAATATTAATTTTGTTATTTTTTTGAATCGTTCTTGCATCTGTATTTGAGAAGCATTACAATACTAATATGTCAGAAAAACTCAATGAAAAATAGTTGACACGAAGGAGCAAAAGACGAGTGATAAAGGAATTAGATCAGGTTTTAAGAGAAAGCTTTACAATAGATTTTATTAGTGCGGTACTTAGCAATCCGAGAGAGAAAGAGGAACTTCAGAAAGTAAAGATCCGTCCGCTTTTGAAAGGCGGGGAGCTGTATTTTCAGTTGGAAGAATTCCGTGGGAAACAGGCATTTCATGAGAATGTCCGGGCAGAAGAGGCTGTGGTTAAGACAGGGGAGCTGATGCAGTTATTTAAGCAGATGCAGATCGAAACGAAAAAGTTTTCCTGTACAGTTCTTATTAGCAAGAAGGGAAAGATAACGATTAAGAAAAAGGCAGTTTCCGGCAAGGTGAAAGAGGTAGATCTGTCACATAACCGGAGCAAGAAGTATATTCTGCAGGAGGGAACACCGGTGATGTTTCTTCAGGATCTTGGTGTTATGACGGCAGATGGAAAGATCGTGCGGACAAGGTTCGATAAGTTTCGTCAGATCAATCGTTTTTTAGAATTTATTGAAGATATTCTTCCGAAGCTTCCAAGTGACAGAGAAGTGACAATACTGGACTTTGGATGTGGAAAGTCTTATTTGACGTTTGCCATGTATTATTATCTTCATGAATTGAAAAAATATGATGTGAGGATTATCGGGCTTGATTTAAAGACGGATGTGATTCGCAAGTGCAATGAGTTAAGTGAAAAGTATGGATATGAGAAGCTTCGTTTTCTGGAAGGAAATATTGCAGATTATACAGGGGTAGATGAAGTTGATATGGTAGTGACACTTCATGCATGTGACACGGCAACAGATTTTGCGTTGGCGAAAGCAGTTGGCTGGAAAGCCAAAGTGATTCTTTCAGTGCCGTGCTGCCAGCATGAAATGAATGAACAGATTCAGAATGAAATTTTGCATCCGGCGCTGAAATACGGTTTGATTAAAGAACGGATGGCAGCACTTTTTACAGATGCGCTGCGCGCAGAGTATCTTGAGAGGGAAGG
This sequence comes from uncultured Lachnospiraceae bacterium, assembly GCA_958446945.1. Lineage (GTDB taxonomy): Bacteria > Bacillota > Clostridia > Lachnospirales > Lachnospiraceae > UBA9414. The sequence continues at coordinate 4,721 of CAUCYJ010000003.1, forward strand.
ATATGATACTCAGATTCTTGAATTCATCGATATGGAGCATACGCCGAAGAATATTTTAATTCGTGCGGTCAGAACGGGGAGAGCACACGAAAATGGCGAGGAAATAAAGCAGCTGGAAGATTTTCTTCATGTAACACCGATGCTGGGGAAACTGCTTGGATAGCCGGATGGATGCAAGGGGAGAATGAAATGATTAGAAGGGGTAGCTGATTCATGAAAAAGATTTTGGCAAGAGCTGGAATACTGGGAGCGATTTTTGTCGCGGCAGTAGTTATTTTCAGTATTTTGACGAGCAGGCAGAATGCAGATATGACGGTAGATATGGGGAATGCATCTTTGCCGCAGATTATATTTGAAACCGAAGGATATGAATTGAATCCATTGGCGGGCTATACGTCGGAGATGGATCTGACGGCTATGCGCGATACGCTGACACCGCTGGACAAAGATGGGAATCTGACTGTTCGTATTAAAAAGAATCAAAAGAAAATAAAAGATTTCTCCTATACGGTATATTCTCTGAATGTACAAAAGACGCTGGCAGAAGGGAAGGCAGTTATCAAAGACGGGGCTGCGATTCTTTCGCTTGGCGCTGCAATGGGAGAGGAGAAAGAAGCTGTATTGAAGATTGAGCTTCAGCCGGAGGATGGACAGGAGATCCGTTATTATACGCGGATCACACTTGCAAAGGAGTATCATATTCGGGAATGCCTGGATTTTATCGAACAGTTTCACACAGATGCGATTACAAAGAATCCGAATAACTCTATTGCATCATTACTTGAGCCAAATGCGGCGGCAGACAATGGCACGCTTCAGCATGTAACGCTGCACTGTGATTATAATCAGGTGCTCTGGGGAGAATTGAAACCGGAAGTAGTTGGTGATGTACAATGGAATATTAAAGAAGGTACGACTACTTACACGTCTGTTCAGCTGAAATATAAAGTCCGTACAACAGCTGCGGATGGAGCGGAAGCGCTTTATTATGTAAAAGAATATTTTAGAGTACGCTACTATCGGGAGAAGTTTTATCTTCTTGATTATGACAGAACAATGGAACAGCTGTTAGATGAGAACAGTAAGATGTTTTCTCCGGACGGTATTGATCTTGGGATTGTGCCGGAAGATATTTCTTATGTAACGAATAAAGATGGAACGGTGATTTCATTTGTGCAGGCGCGGGAACTTTGGAATTATGATCAGGATGAGGGGAAACTCTCCCGCGTCTTTAGTTTCCTCAGTGATGAGAATGATGACATTCGAAATGAATTTGATCAGCATCAGATTAAGATTATTTCGGTAGATGAAGATGGAAGTACGACTTTTGCAGTATACGGATATATGAACCGGGGGCAGCACGAAGGAAAAGTTGGAGCGGCGATTTATTATTATAATTTGAAAAAGAATTTTGTAGAAGAAAAAGCATTTATTCCGAGCAGACAGTCATTTGCAATTGCAGAAGATGAACTTGGAAAGCTGATCTACTATAACCATGAAAAAGAACATCTGTATGTGATGCTGGATGGTTCTTTTTACCGCATTTATCTCAAAGATGAGGGGAAGGAAGTCATTGTTGGCGGGCTTTCAGAGAATCAGTATGCAGCATCATCGGACGGTCATTTAATTGCATTTCAGACCGGTGGTGAATATGAGCAGGCGTCAGAGATGAAAGTGATGAATCTGCAGACAGAAAAAGAATATACAGTAGAAGCAGGAGGAGCGACGGTAAAACCGCTTGGATTTATCTATGATGATTTTGTTTACGGTGTATCCCGGGCAGAAGATGCAGGGAAAACCGTGTCGGGAACTTCAGTTGTACCGATGTATCGTCTGGAGATCCGCAGTACAGACAATCAGGTATTAAAGACATACGAGAACGAGGGCGTATATATTCTGGACGTGTTTATTGAAGATAATCTGCTGACGATGAACCGGGTTGCGCGAAATGGAGAGATTTATACGGCGGTGGCATCTGATTATATTACCGGGAACGAGGAACCGGAAGTCAGCAATATTCAGCTGGAGGCTTATCAGTCAGAGACGGAGCAGCGGAAGATGATGTTTTCATTTGACAGCAAGATTGAGGACGTTTCGCCAAAGATCCTAAAGCCGAAGCAGGTACTTTTTGAGAATCCGGTAACAGTAACATTGGATGCAGGAGTAACAGAAGGAAACTATTATGTGTATGGTCTCGGCCAGCTTCTCGGGGTATATGACCGGGCAGGGTATGCAGTTGTGAAAGCAAATGCGATTTCCGGAGTAGTTGTGGATTCCAGTCAGGTGTGCGTATGGGAGAAGGGAAACAGAGATCTGAGCTATGAAATTGAAGGATTCCAGCCGACAGTTGTGCAGGAGGGCGAGAGCACACTTGCAGCAAGTGTACGGGCTATTACAGAATATGAGGGAAATCCAATCGATGTTATGAAAGAAATAGCTAACGGAAGATCTGCCATTCAGATCCTGACAAATTATACAAAGGGAAGAGGAATGGATCTGACAGGATGTACAGTGGAACAGGTACTTTATATTATTGGCAAAGGAACGCCGGTAATCGCATTGACAGATCATATGAACGCAGTGATTCTGACAGGGTATACATCTGATACGGTAACATACATGAATCCGGCAGATGGAAGTGTGCATACTGTTTCGACAGAAGAAGTTGCAGCCATGTCAGCAGGAAGCGGAAATACATTTATTGGATATGTAAAGGATTAGCATATATGAAAATATCAGAACAATTTTATGAATATGCATATATTTTTTTGGCAGATCAAAATGCTGTTGGAAGTATTGCAGAAGAAAGTGAATATCAACGATTGATTGAAAGGGCAGGACAAAGAGTTCCTGCCCTTTGGGAATCCTGCTATCGGAATGGAACGGGGAGACTTTTGGATAAGTATACGCTGGCTGTGCAGCGGGCTTATAAAAAAAGTGGTGTGAAGATTGTGCGGTCGGATCAGGCAAATGAACCGGCGGATTACATCGGCTATGAATGTCTGTTTTTATCCTTTTGGAGTTTTGTTCTGGAGAAAGAAACAGGTTCCGAAAATTTTACTGATGTTGGAGCGATGGCAGGAAAGATACTGCTGCGGTTTCTTGAGGAACATATGCTTTTGTTTTCGGAAAATTTGAAAAAAGAGTTGGAACTGCACGGGAATTATCCGAAATTTACAAAGCTTGTGAAAGAACTGCAAAGAACAGCAAAGAAGCTGAAGGATAGAGTGACACAGTATGACAGATGTGGGCAGGAGAAGCGGGAAGTACAGGATAAAAAGCTTGATGATCAGATTCCGGTCTGGATTTCAGAATGGGAATCAGAGCATCAGAGCAGACCGATTCCGGCATCATTTGCTTTCTGCAGTCCGAATCAGAAAGAGGAGCGTGTCTGGATACGCAGCGCAGGCTGTTGGAATAATTGCGGAAGTTCCTGCCTGAAAGAAGTGGAAGTGTGTGATGGTTGTGTACTTCGTGTCCGTTCAGCGCGTACAGAGGAACTTCAGGAAAATCGACTGACAACCTGTATCCGGGGACTGGCATCCGCGGAGACATATTTGACGGCAGAGCGTCTCAGATATCCCCTTCTTCGAACTGGAAAACGGGGCAGCGGCAGCTTCAGGAGAATTAGTTGGGAAGAAGCGCTGCAGAGAATTGCAGCGGAGAATGTGCGCATTCGTGATACATATGGTGCTGCGTCCCGCTATATTACTTATTCGACGGGGGTAGTATCACTTGTGCGTCCGGATGAGGTACTGCGGCGTTTTTTGAATCTGGATGGAGGATTTCTTGGTTTTTATAATGATTACAGCGCAGCATGTACACAGTGGGCAACATCTCTTATGTATGGAACAGGTAAGACCGGAAATAGTGCAGAAGATTTATTGAACAGCAGTCTGATTCTTGTCTGGGGACATAATCCATTGGAGACGGGATTTGGACCGGCGCTTCGCAAAATGCTCTGCCGGGCGAAAAAGAAAGGGATTCGTATCATTACGATTGATCCACGATGCTCCGATACGGCAGCCTATGGGGATGAATGGATTCCGATCCGCCCGGCAACAGATGGAGCGCTGGCGGCTGGGATGGCATATGTGATTATCACTGAAAATCTCCATGACAAAAAATTTCTTCATACATACTGCAGCGGCTATGATCATGAGACGATGCCAAAACAGTATCAGAAGGAAGAAAGCTATGAAGAATATATACTCGGAATACGAGATCAAATTCCAAAGACGCCGGAATGGGCAGAAAAGATTACAGGAATTCCAAAAGAAAAGATTATAGAACTGGCGCGTTTGTACGCCGAAAGTAAACCGGCTGCGATACTGCAGGGATGTGGACCGCAGCGTCATGCGAACGGTGAGCAGACGGTGCGGATGATTACAGCGCTTTCCTGCCTGTGCGGGAATGTTGGTATTTCCGGAGGCAGATGCGGTGCGGAAGATGATACAGAAAAACCGGTAAAGGCATATTTCCCAAATGGAGAAGAACGCTATCCGGGAAAGATTCCGTGTTATTTGTGGACGAAAGCAGTCAAAGAAGGAATCCGTATGGAACCGGTAAAAGACGGACTTCTCAGTGTCACAAAACTGGACAGTAATGTGAAGATGCTTTGGTGTCTTGGAGGCAATACACTCATTAACCAACATGGTGATATTAATGAGACCAGAAAGATTCTGGAAAATGAATCGCTCTGTGAATGTATCGTCTGTTCTGATGTATTTATGACGCCAAGCGCGATGTATGCGGATATTATCCTTCCGGCGGCATCGTGCTATGAAGTAGATAATATTACGCCGGCATGGCAGGAAGGAGATTTCCTCCTCTACAATCGGAAAATGACAGAGCCGCTGTTTGAGTCAAGATTTGAATATGAGTGGATTCGGCGATTGGCATGGATGAGCGGGGAAGGGGAAGATTTCGATGATGGGAAAGAGACAATGGAGGAATGGCTGAAATCTCTTTATCGAGATATGCAAATAACAGATTCTGCTCTTATCTCATATGAAAAATTGCGAGAGAATGGAATTGCCAGATATGCAGAGCGTCCTCCGGTCATTGCTTTTGAACAGCAGAGAAAAGATCCGGATCATCATCCATTTCCAACTTATTCCGGTAAGATTGACTTTTTCATTCCATATATTTATCACCTGTACGGGGAAGAAGAGATTGCAGCGATTCCGAAATATGTTCCTTGCGGAGAAGGAATAGAAGAGCTTTCAGAAGATGAGAATGAATTTCAGCTGATCGGCTGGCATACGAAAGTGCGTACACATTCCTGTCATGACAATAATCGGATTCTTCAGAAGAAAGAGCCGGAAGCAGTCTGGATGCATCCGGAAGATGCGAAAAAGCTTGGGATTACAGAGGGCGAGACGATTATTCTGGAAAATGTAAGGGGACGGATGAAAGTACCGGTGAAGATCACAAGCCGGATAGCGACAAGGGTATTGGCGCTCAGTCAGGGAGCGTGGTATGATCCGGATTCAGAAGGTACGGATCAGCGGGGAAGCATCAATGTACTTACATCATTGAAACCAACGCCTTTGGCAAAAGGAAATCCACAGCATACAAATATTGTGAGGGTACGCAAAAGGGAAAAAGATATTTCTGCCGGGCTTGACATCTAAGGTATTGTATGATAAACTCACTTCAATTTATTTTTATAATTCATGAATTTAAGAATAAAATAAAGGGAAATTATTAGAAAGGAAGTTGAAGACATGAGAGTTTGGATGATGGCGATGGAAGCAATGAATAATAGCAATAATAATAATCAGTTCGGAAATAATAATCATTTGTCCGGGCTTATTTCGTCGTATCCAGAAAAGCATGCAACATCCTTGAGATAGATATGAAATGCAGAAGATGGCAGCGGAATGAGCAGAAGATGCAGTCCGCTGCCTTTTTCTATTGCTTTTTTATTTATCTTTTTTGGGATGTATGCTATAATCAGAATAATGTATCAATCAGGAGGTTTTGAAATGGAATTAGTAACTGTACGCGAATTGTATAAGAACAGAGAAGCATATTTAGATAAAGAAGTTACTGTCGGGGGCTGGGTAAGAAGTATTCGTGATTCGAAAGCATTCGGATTTATTGTTGTGAATGACGGATCATTTTTTGAGACACTGCAGATTGTTTACCATGACACGATGGAGAATTTTGCAGAGATTTCTAAGCTGAACGTAGGAGCAGCGATCATTGTGAAGGGTGTTCTGACAGCGACACCGCAGGCGAAACAGCCATTTGAGATCCAGGCAACAGAAGTTGTTGTAGAAGGTGCATCTTCACCGGAGTATCCGCTCCAGAAGAAGCGTCACAGCTTTGAATATTTGAGAACGATCTCGCATCTGCGTCCGAGAACGAATACATTCCAGGCAGTGTTCCGTGTGCGTTCACTTTGTGCATATGCAATCCATAAGTTCTTCCAGGAAAGAGATTTTGTTTATGTGCATACACCGCTGATTACAGGAAGTGACTGTGAAGGCGCCGGCGAGATGTTCCAGGTAACAACACTGGATCTTGAACATCTTCCAAAGACAGCAGAAGGAGCAGTAGATTACGGTGAGGATTTCTTTAATAAGAAGACAAGTCTTACCGTATCCGGTCAGCTCAATGGAGAGACATACGCTCAGGCATTTAGAAATATTTATACATTTGGACCGACATTCCGTGCTGAGAATTCGAACACGACACGTCATGCAGCGGAGTTCTGGATGGTAGAGCCGGAGATTTCATTTGCAGATCTGGAAGATAACATGAACCTTGCAGAGAGCATGCTGAAATACATTATCCGGTTTGTAATGGAGCAGGCTCCGGAAGAGATGAATTTCTTCAACTCATTTGTAGACAAAGGTCTTTTGGAAAGACTGAATAACGTTGTGAACTCTGATTTTGCGAGAGTGACATATACAGAGGCAGTTGAGTTGCTTGAGAAGAATAATGATAAGTTTGATTATAAAGTATCTTGGGGATGCGATCTGCAGACAGAACATGAGCGTTATCTGACAGAGCAGATTTACAAACGTCCGGTATTTGTGACAGATTATCCGAAGGATATTAAGGCATTCTATATGAAGATGAACGATGACAATAGGACGGTTGCGGCAGTAGACTGTCTTGTGCCGGGAATCGGGGAGATCATCGGAGGAAGCCAGAGAGAAGATGATTATGATAAGCTTCTTACTCGTATGAAAGAGCTGGATCTGAATCCGGAAGAGTATGATTTCTATCTGGATCTTCGCAAATATGGTTCTACAAGACATGCAGGCTTCGGGCTTGGATTTGAGAGATGTGTTATGTATCTGACAGGTATGTCTAACATTCGTGATGTCATTCCGTTCCCGAGAACAGTGAATAACTGCGAGCTGTAATAACAAATAAATAAACAGGCAACGGCAGGGCGGAGGAACAATATCTTCCGCCTTCCGTAGTTTTTTAAGATAAATATGTTGGGAATTTTTATATAAAGATGAAACATGTGCGAAGTACGGCGGTGAAAGGAGAGGAAGCTATGAATAATATTTTAGTAGTGGATGATGAGCGGGAAATTGCAGATGTAATTGAGCTCTATCTGCAAAGTGACCAGTACAGGATTTTTAAATTTTATACAGGAGAAGATGCATTGGAATGTATCCGGACAACGAAGATTGATCTGGCGATTCTTGATGTCATGCTGCCGGATATCGACGGATTTGAAATATTGAAAAAGATTCGTGAAAAGTACACATTTCCGGTAATGATGCTGACGGCAAAGACAGAATATATGGATAAGATTACAGGATTGACGCTGGGGGCAGATGACTATATTCCAAAGCCGTTTAATCCGCTGGAACTTGTGGCAAGGGTGAAGGCACAGCTTCGCAGATATACTCAATATAATGAAGGGCCTGTGAAGGCAGACGAAGATATTATTGATTTCGCCGGTCTGTTTCTGAATCGGTCTTCACATGAATGTATTTATTATGAGCAGCCGCTGACATTAACGCCGATCGAATTCGATATTTTGTGGCTTTTGTGTGAGAATCGTGGAAAAGTCATCAGTTCAGAAGAATTGTTTAAGCAGGTATGGCATGAACAGTATTATAAGAACAGTAACAATACAGTTATGGTGCATATCCGGCATCTGCGGGAGAAAATGAGTGTGCCTACAGGAAAATCTGATTTTATTAAGACGGTCTGGGGAGTAGGATACAAAGTTGAAGAATAATTATCGTAAACTAAAATTAAGCATTCTGCTGCAGACAGTTCTTGTTATGGCGCTCGTTGTGCTTGTCGGGAATTTCCTGATGGACTATGTGATTGACGGGATTGTAAATGAGCAGTTTGGTAATATTTTTGTAAAGTTACTCATGTGGTTTCAAGTAGACCGGGAGACGGCGAATTATTGGTACTGGCACTTGATCGGTCACAATAAACCGTTTTTTACGATTGTAGGATTCCTTGTACTCTTTGCGCTGTTTTTTTATATTGCGCTATCTAAGATGACGAAATATCTGGATCAGGTAGAGGATGGTATTGAAAATATTATTTCAGATTCCGATAAACCGATTCGTTTGATCACAGAGCTGAAACCGTTGGAAATGCGGATGAATGAAATCAAAACTACGCTTCAGAGACAGGCAAAGGAAAGTCAGGAAGGGGAAAAGAAGAAAAATGACCTGGTAGTTTTTCTGGCGCATGATCTGAAGACGCCGTTGACTTCTGTTGTTGCTTATTTAAGTATGTTGGATACGCATCCGGATATGCCAATAGAAGAAAGGGCCAAGTACACACATATTTCGTTAGAAAAAGCAATCCGTCTGGGAGATTTGATCAATGAGTTTTTCGATATTACGAAGTTTAATCTTCAGAATATCGAACTGGAGATGACGACGCTTGATTTGTCCATGATGTTGGAGCAGCTGGCAGATGAAGCGTATGGAGTTCTTAGGGCGAAGCAGCTAAGATGTGAAGTGATCGCAGAAGAAGATCTGATGATTCAGGGAGATCCGGATAAGCTTGGAAGAGTATTTGACAATATTTTGCGAAATGCAATGACATACTGTTATCCGAATTCCACGATTGAAATTCACGCAGAGCTTAAAGAAAACAGGATTCAAATTGTTTTTGAAAATGCAGGGAAGACGATTCCTGAGGAAGAACTGGGAAGAATCTTCGAGAAATTTTACCGGGCAGATGAATCGCGTTCCAGTAAGACAGGAGGAGCCGGGCTTGGACTGGCGATTGCAAAAAGAATTGTAGAGCTTCATCGCGGTTCTATTCGGGCAGAAAGTGCAGAGGAAAAAACAAGATTTATTGTAATGCTGCCAGCTGGCAGAAAGCAGGAACAAGGGGGAGAAAATGAGATTTATACACATCGCGGATGTACATCTGGGCGTAAGCCCGGACGCGGGAAAGGCGTACAGCGCGAAAAGAAGCAGCGAGATCTGGGACACATTCCGGGCATTACTGGACGTTTGCCAAAAAGATAAGATCGATCTGCTTTTGATTGCGGGAGATTTGTTTCACCGACAGCCGTTGTTGCGGGAACTAAAAGAAGTAAATTATCTGTTCTCAAAACTGACGAGAACAAAAGTGGTTCTGATTGCAGGAAACCATGACTACATGAAAAAGGATTCCCATTATCGGACATTTCAGTGGAGTGAAAATGTGTATCCACTGTTTCAGAGGAAAATGAAAGGTGTGCGATTTCCGGAGTGGAAGACAGCGGTTTATGGATTCAGCTATTACGAACGGGAAATTACAGAGCCGCGCTATGACAATGCGAAGGCGCCGAGGCTTGAGCGGTACGAAATTCTTCTGGCGCATGGTGGAGACGAAAAGCATATTCCAATCCGACGAGAACAATTGATGACGCTTGGATATGAGTATGTGGCGCTTGGCCATATTCATCGTCCGCAGGAGATTCTGGATCATTATGCCAGATATGCGGGATCGCTGGAACCGACCGATCGAAATGATCTGGGTGTTCACGGATATGTTTATGGTGAGATCGGAGAAAAAGGAGTTCGTACGAAATTTGTGCCTTTTGCAGGCAGAAGTTATATTCCGATGACGGTGCAGATAACTCCGGAAATGACGAGCGGGGAACTGCAGGATTTTCTTCGGAAAGAAATAGAGAATCGGGGAATTGAAAATATTTATAAAATTACGTTGAAAGGCCTTCGCGATCCGGATATCTCTTTTGCGCAGACAGGAGAAAAAGCAGATGTGTTTGGGAATATTCTGGAATGTACAGATGAGACAGAGCCGTCGTATCAGTTTGAGAAGCTGATGGAGCAGAATAAAAGCAATCTGCTTGGCAAATACATTGCGTCATTTCAAAATCCAAAGCAGGAGAGCATAGAATATGAGGCGCTGTGCGAAGGTGTGAGAGCTCTGTTGGAGACGAAGAGGGGTTAGGAACAATGAGGATTCAGGAACTAATCATAAAGAATTTTGGGAAATTTTCAGATAAGACCATTTCCCTCAGAGACGGTGTGAATCTGATCTATGGAGAAAATGAATCGGGAAAGACAACACTTCATACTTTTATCGGAAGCATGCTGTACGGAATGGAACGGGGGCGTGGAAGGGCGGCGGCTACAGATACATTCAGCCGCTATGAACCGTGGGAGAATCCAAACTATTATGCCGGCGCAGTCAGATTTGTGTGCGGAGACCGGACGTTCTATCTGCAAAGAAATTTTGATAAATATGGGAAAAGCGCGTCGCTGATCTGTGAAGATGACGGTGAGGAACTGTCCCTGGAAGACGGTGATCTTGCGGCGCTGTTAGACGGGATGCAGAAATCTCTCTATGAAAGCACAGTTTCCATTGGACAGTCTGAAACAAAGACAAAAGAGGCGCTTGCCATTGAGCTTAGAAATCATGCGACTAATTTTTATGCAACAGGCGATGAGGAATTGCAGCTTGATGGCGCATTCCGGTATTTGAAGGAGAAGAAAAGAGAGCTTGACCAAGAAGAGCGTGAGCAGGAACTGGCAAGGCAAGAGAAGAGAGATGCAGTAGAAAACGAAGCGTCTTATGTATGGAGAGATCTTCACAAGCTGCAGCAGGAATTGGATGAGGCAGAAGATAAACTTGACAGAGCGGCAGAGGAACGAAAAAGAAATCAAAAGCAGCGGGAATTTTTCCAGAAGCGTATTCAGGAGGAAGAGAGACAGGAAAAGGCACGTCCGAAGAAATGGCGAGTGCATCCGGCGGCGTTGATTGCGATGCTGCTGCTTCTTATCTTTGCGATTGTTATGCTGGAGCCTCCGTGGAATTATCTTTGGGCAATTGTAATATTTCTTGCATCCAGCCTGTATGTCTGGAACAAGATGAAAGATGGGCGGCGTATACAATCGGAGCCGGCTGAAGAAAACGGGAATGAAGAAGAGACAGAAGAGGAATATTTTGATCGGACGGAGGAGAGACTTCGCTGGGAGGCGGACCGGATTCGGGAAGAATACCGGGATAAGGAAATCCGCTATGAGAATCTGAAAGAGCAGTTAGAGGAGCTGAATGAATTTGAAACCGGGTGTGAAACGCTGCGCAAGAAGAGAGAAGCGCTCCAAATAGCGGAGAAGCGCCTCAGGGTTTTGTCAGATCAGATGCAAAAAGAGATTGGATATCGACTCAATAAGAGAATTTCAGAAATTATTCAAGAACTGACGGGCGGACGTTATGAGAAACTTTTGGCAGATGATGAGATGAAGCTGTTTCTTCTGAAAGATGGGCGAAAAATCACACTGGATCAGGTCAGCAAAGGAACTGCAGAACAGATTTATTTCGCGCTTCGTATGGCTTCGTCAGAAATACTATATGAAGAGAAGTTTCCAATTATTCTGGATGATGCGTTTGCATATTACGATGATATACGTTTGGCAAGAATACTGGAATGGCTTTCCGGGCAAGGCTGCCAGATCATTTTATTTACCTGTCAGAAACGAGAAGCAGAGTTATTAGAAGATCTGGGAATTGAATATCACTATGTAAATCTGTCAGAATAATGACAGTAGACAGAGGAGGAAAACATGTACCAATATTATTTATTTGATCTGGATGGAACGCTGACAGATCCTAAAATCGGGATTACATCCAGCGTACAGTATGCACTGAAAGACTTTGGAATATAAAAGAGAGGATAGTCTGGAAATCATCCATGCTATCCTCTTTTGTGTCTGTTTATTTCTGATTTTGTTTTTCTTTATATGCATTTACGAGATGCTGGATACGCTCGTTCGGATCAAGAATATCACTGATAGAACCGTCATGGTTCAGAGTATCAATGATGAGAGCGATGTATTTGCTCAGATCACAGCTGATGTAGTAAGGTCTCTTTAGCAGTTCCGGAGACTGGTAGATACTGTTTGTTGTCAGGATCGCATCGATCAGACCTTCTTCATATGCGCGGTCAAAACGTTCCATTCCGCTTGTGAAAAGTCCAAATGTTGCAGCAGCAAAAATACGTTTTGCTTTTCTTGCTTTCAGCTGTTTTGCAACATCAAGGATACTCTCGCCGGAGGAGATCATATCATCGATGATGATAACGTCTTTGCCTTCTACAGAAGTCCCGAGGAACTCATGGGCAACAATTGGGTTGCGTCCGTCAACGATTCTTGTATAATCACGGCGTTTGTAGAACATACCCATATCGATGCCAAGTACGTTAGCAAGGTAGATAGCACGGCTTGTAGCTCCCTCGTCCGGGCTGATTGCCATTAAATGATCGCTGTCAATCTGAATATCATCGTATCTTTCCAGAAGCCCTTTGACAAACTGATATGTCGGTGGAACGGTTTCGAAACCACTGAGCGGAATTGCATTCTGTACACGAGGATCGTGTGCATCAAATGTGATGATATTATCTACGCCCATAGCAACGATTTCCTGAAGTGCAAGAGCACAGTCAAGTGATTCGCGGCTGCTGCGTTTATGCTGACGGCTTTCATAAAGGAATGGCATAATGACATTAATACGTCTTGCCTTACCGCCTACTGCGGCAATAATTCTCTTTAAATTCTGGAAATGATCGTCTGGTGACATGTGATTTACTTGACCGTTTAAAGAATATGTAAGGCTATAATTACACACATCCAGCATCAGATAAAGATCCATACCACGGATAGATTCTTTAATAACACCTTTTGCTTCTCCAGAACCAAAACGCGGTACCTGTGCATCAATAATATAGTTGTCTTTTACATATTCGTGGAATAAGAGATCCTCTTTGTGATGATTAAGGCTCTCTTTACGCCATTTTACAAGGTAGTCATTAACCTTGTCCCCCATTTCCTGGCATCCGTCTACCGGAATGATTCCCAGTGAGCCAACCGGTATATTGTCCAGATTTCTCTCTTCGCGGTGTAACATTAGTGTTCCTCCCTGTTCATTAATTTCTTCTGTATGCGAATATCATCGCCAGTTAATCTCAGCATCGTGTAGTTGCTGGTGATTCGAGAGAAAGTTCTCTCAGAGTAAAGTTCTACCAGAGAATCCAGTGTCAGATTCGTTGAGATAATGGTAGACTTTCGGTTCAGCAGACGTTCATTCAGACATAGGAACAATTGTGATGAAGTAAAGGAATTCGTAAGTTCTGTTCCAAGATCGTCAATAATGAGAAGATCACAGCTGAAAATGTGTTCATACATAACGCCTGCTGTCTCATCTTTTTCAAACTTATACCTAGCAATTATATCAAATAGTTCAAATGCGGTAAAGTATATCACTGAATAAGATTTATTAATTAATTCCCGGGCAATGCAGTGGGACAGGAAAGTTTTCCCGACCCCGGTACTGCCGTACAGGAATAAATTACGGAAATCCGTAGAAAATGTATTGACAAACGTATGACAGGCTGCCAGAGCATCCTGCATCAACGCCAATGAAGAGCGTCCTGTCTTCTTGTCAATATAGTGGTTTGAATAGTAGGAGAGAGAGAAAGTATCGAAATTCTCTTTCTCAAGAATCTCCTGAAGATTCGACTGTGTATAGAGAAGTTGGATTATGGCTTTCTGGAAGCAGTGGCACTTCTGGTTGCCAATATAACCGGTATCGTGGCAGTCAGAACATTGGTAGATTGGTTCCAGATAATCTTCAGGATATCCATTAGAAGTTAGAAGAGCTTTTTTTTGCAAAGTCAGCTTCTTTTGTTGTTCCCGGAATTCCTCCACAGCGTGCTCATCTCCTGAGAGGAGCTTTCTTGCCTGCGCTACTCCGAGAGAGGAGATGGCATCATCTGTCTTCTTTAATTCCGGAATCTTGCGGTATACCTCTTCGTATCTTGCGAAAAGAATATCTTTATTATGCAATTGCCGCTGTTCGTAGATGCGCATAATCGCATCGTACTGACTATTTGTAAGTCCCACGGAAAATCTCCTTTGCTGTTTGTAGTTTTATAATTCTAATAATAAAAAGTTATCTTGTCTGTTAATTGCTGTTCAAAAGTTGCTGCTCCAGTGAATCCAGATCGTAAGAACGCCCTTGAAAATTATTGAAGCGGTTGTTAGTCATTGGTTTTGCAGGAACAGGGCGTGCTTTTTTCTGCTCTTTTTCCTGACGGAACAAAAGATCAGCTTGTTCGATATCGGCAGGATGCCTCACATTCTTTTCTTTCCAGCTTTTTAGAATAGTGTCCGCATATTCAAAGCTTGGCTGGTGGATCGCTGAAATTGTGCGATTGCATGCTTCCAGGATCATCTCAAGAGTGAAGCCGTATTCTTCGCTCCAACGGCGGATGTAATCCTGTTCCACTGCAGCCGGACTGCGTCCGGTAATTCCGAAAGCAGCAAGAATCGAATAGCATGTCTTGTTTCGGACACTTGTCCGATCTTTTGCCTCGTCCACAGTTGTAATATTGGCTTCATACCATGCAAGAGCAACTTTCTGGATATAGTGAATGCTCTTATGCCCATTGTCGATGCAGTGTTCAATCAGAAATTCAATCAGATCTGTAGAAAATCCAAGTGATTCATAAAAATAGATGATCGTATCTACTTCGGTGCGTGTTAAAGTCTTTCCAAGGTATTGTTCTGTGATGAAGAGAATCTGTTTTAACTCTTCCTGGGACTGCTTGGCGCTTTGAGATGGTGCTCTGCGGGATGCGGACTTTGCGGAAGAAGGATTCAAAGCAGAAGGCTCCAAAGTAGAAGGTTCTAAGACAGAAGGAGTATCTGCCGGTATAGTATCTGTAGCAGTGGAAGCTTCTGTCAAGGCTGCTACATGTTCAAGAGCAATTCCGCAAATGCAGTTATTGGCATCACAGGTAATGGTAATCAGTCCGATCTTAGCCCAGTAGTTTAAGGCACGGACAATGTCTTTTTCTGTATTATCTAAAATATCAGCCAGCATAGAAACAGAAAGGGGGATAGAAGGCTGATTCAAATGGCGGAGCAAAAGAAGATATACTTTTACATATTCTCCGTTCGCTTTCGCCATATAATGATCTATGAATTCGTTTTCAACGGACGTTGTATTATCCTGAAAACGACTTGTTAATGTTAATGTTTTCATATGTATCTGCCCCTCTGTCTGTTAAAATCTGTCTGATCTTGTGTAAAATCCAAAATCATAATTACTAATATAGATATCTACGATTGATTATATCATTTCCGCTGGGGATAAAAAAAGCCCTTTTTCCGGTAAAAAAGGGCTTTTTTGTGGATAACCATATGTGGATAGTGTGGATAACTATTATTTTAGTAGATTTTCTCCGATATTTACAACATCTCCGGCTCCCATAGTTATCAACAGGTCACCGTCTTGGCAATGTTCTGTCAGAAATGCTTCTATGGCTTCAAAGGATGGGAGGTAATGTACATCGCATCCGGTTTTCTTAATCTCTTCGGCAAGCTGTGCAGAAGAAATTCCGAGATCGTCATACTCTCTGGCAGCATAGATATCTGCAAGAATAACATGATCGGCAGAAGAGAGCGCTTCTGCAAATTCATGGAAGAATGCTTTTGTTCTTGTATAAGTATGAGGTTGGAATACGCACCATAATTCTTTGTGAGGATAGTTCTCGGCGGCTGTGAGTGTGGCGAGAATCTCTGTTGGATGATGGGCATAATCATCTACGATGGTTACTCCATTTCTCGTTCCTTTGTATTCAAAGCGTCGCGCGGTTCCGTGGAAGGATAAAAGTCCTTTCTGGATTGCTTCAAATGAAATGCCAAGCAGATCAGCAGCTGCAATTGTGGAAAGGGCATTGCTGATATTATGGATTCCAGGCACAGACATTTGAATTCGTCCCACTTCTTTTTGGTGAATCATCAGTGTAAAGGAAATATTTCCATCTTCCGAATGGCGGATATCCGATGCACAGTAGTCAAATTCTGGTTTCATACCGAAGGTAATGACCGGACAGGAAATTCCTTCTGCAATCTCTTCATAATGTTCAATGTCGCCGTTGATGATCAGGCTTCCGTCTTTCGGAAGCAGACGTGCAAATCGGTGGAACGAATTGCGGATATCTGCAAGGTCTTTAAAGAAGTCCATATGATCTTCTTCTATATTTAAAATAATTCCAATCTTCGGGAAAAAATGAAGAAAGCTGTTTGTGTATTCACATGCCTCAGTTACAAAAATTTCAGAGTGACCAACACGGATATTGCCTCCGATGGCTTTTAAGATACCCCCCACGGAAATAGTAGGATCTGCATCTGCAGCAAGCAGAATGTGTGTCAGCATGGATGTGCTGGTAGTTTTACCGTGAGTTCCGGAAATACAGATCGGCATCTCATAATTAGTCATAAGCTGCCCGAGAAGTTCAGCTCGGGACAGCATTGGAAGATTTCGTCTGACAGCTTCCTGGTATTCTGGATTATCCTCGTGTACAGCGGCGGTATATACAACGACTTCTGTTGTGGGAGGAATATTATCAGCATTCTGACCGTAGAATACGGAAGCACCTCTTTGCGCCAGCATAACTGTCAAAGGAGATTCCTTTGCGTCAGAGCCGCTGACAGTAAATCCTTCATCAAGAAGAATTTCCGCAAGACCGCTCATGCTGATTCCGCCGATGCCAATAAAGTGAATATGTAGTGGTTTATTAAAGTCAATTTTATACATAAAAATACACGTCCTGTTCTTAATTAGTTGTTAAAATGGGCTTTTGCTCATATACTATCATTATAAACCGTCTGAGAGAAAAAGAAAAGAAGTAATTTTTGTTATATATTCATAAAAACAATGAAAAATTTTGTCTTTTTTTGTAAAAAATGTTCACTATTGTTTACAAGTATGATATAATTATAAATGCTAGAAAGGAACACGACTGTGAAGGGGTGAAGACATGATTAAGAAAGAAATGATTGCTATGTTGCTAGCAGGTGGACAGGGCAGCAGATTAGGCGTGTTAACAGCAAAAGTGGCTAAACCAGCAGTAGCATTTGGAGGAAAGTACCGTATTATCGATTTTCCTCTTAGCAACTGCATTAATTCTGGCATTGACACAGTAGGTGTATTGACACAATATGAACCATTAAGGCTTAACTCGCATATTGGTATTGGTATTCCATGGGATCTCGATCGAAATATTGGAGGAGTTACAATTCTTCCTCCATATGAAAAGAGTGCGAATAGTGAATGGTATACTGGAACAGCCAATGCGATTTACCAGAATTTAAATTATATGGAAACGTATAATCCGGATTATGTTTTGATCTTGTCGGGAGATCATATTTATAAGATGGACTATGAAGTGATGCTCGAATTCCACAAAGAGCATAACGCAGACGTTACAATTGCATCTATGCCGGTACCGATGGAGGAAGCAAGCCGTTTCGGTATTGTTGTGGCAGATGAAGAAGACAGGATTCAGAAGTTTGAAGAAAAGCCGAAGAATCCAAGCAGTAATCTGGCATCGATGGGAATTTATATTTTTAGCTGGCCGGTATTAAAAGAAGCATTGATCAAGCTATCCGAACAACCGGGCTGCGACTTTGGAAAACATATCATTCCATATTGTCATGAGAGTGGTAAGAGACTATTTGCTTATGAGTTTAATGGTTACTGGAAAGATGTTGGAACACTTGGCTCTTATTGGGAAGCTAACATGGAACTGATCGATATTATTCCGGAATTTAATTTATATGAAGAATTCTGGAGGATCTATACAAAGAGTGATATCATTCAGCCACAGTATATTGCCGCAGACGCAGTTGTCGAAAAGAGTATCATTGGAAATGGAACAGAGATTTACGGAGAAGTACATAATTCGGTTATTGGTTCCGGCGTTACGATTGAGAAGGGAACTGTTGTCAGAGATTCGATCATTATGAAGCAGGCGCATGTCAAAGAAGGATGTGTCATTGACAAATCAATTGTTGCAGAAAAAGCAATAATTGGAAAGAACGTCGTTCTTGGCATTGGTCCAGATGTGCCGAACAAGGTAAAACCAAATATTTATTCATTTGGACTTGTAACGATCGGAGAGAATTCTGTAATTCCGGATGGAGTTCAGATTGGAAAGAATACAGCAATCAGCGGAGTGACAGAGAGTCGGGACTATCCGAACGGTGTGCTTGAAAGCGGTGAGACATTGATTAAGGTGGGTGAGAGATTATGAGAGCGGTAGGAATTATTTTAGCAGGCGGAAACAGCAGAAAGATGCGGGAATTAACACATAAGCGTGCTGTTGCTGCAATGCCGGTTGCGGGAAGCTACAGAAGCATTGATTTTGCGCTGAGTAATATGTCGAACTCTCATATACAGAAAGTAGCGGTGCTCACACAGTACAACTCCAGATCTCTGCATGAACACCTGAATTCTTCAAAATGGTGGGATTTCGGAAGAAAGCATGGCGGACTGTTTGTATTTACGCCAACGATTACAGCAAAAAGCGGAGACTGGTACAGAGGAACTGCGGATGCAATTTATCAGAATCTTGATTTTTTGAAGAAAAGTCATGAACCTTATGTTGTGTTGGCATCAGCAGATGCTGTTTACAAGATGGATTATAATAAGGTATTAGAGTATCACATTGCAAAGAAAGCTGATATCACTGTTGTGTGTAAAGATTTAGATTCAAGTGAAGATGCGACAAGATTTGGCACTGTCACAATGAATGAGGACATGCGTATTGTTGATTTTGAAGAAAAACCAATGGTTGCAAGATCTAATACTATTTCAACAGGGATATATATAATACGAAGACGACAGCTTATTGAACTGATTGAGTTATGTGCAGAAGAAGGAAGAAATGACTTTGTAAATGATATTTTAATCCGTTATAAGAATCTGAAGAAGATTTATGGATATAAGATCAAAGATTATTGGAGTAATATTTCGACAGTGGATGCATACTATAAGACAAATATGGATTTCTTGAAACCGGAAGTGCGGGATTATTTCTTCAAGACTTATCCAAGCGTTTACTCAAAAGTAAGCGATCTGCCGCCTGCAAAGTATAATGCGGGATCAGTTGTAAAGAACAGTCTTATAGCAAGTGGAAGTATTATTAACGGTACTGTCGAGAATTCTATTTTATTTAAGAAGACATTTGTCGGCAATAACTGTGTAATTAAGAATTCAATTATTTTGAACGAAGTTTATCTGGGGGACAATACATATATTGAGAATTGTATCGTCGAAAGCCGTGATACAATTCGTGCGAATACACGTCACGTTGGAGAGGATGGCGTTAAGATAGTTGTTGAGAAGAATGAGAGATATATTCTCTAACACAGTTACATACGCATAGAGGAAAGGGGCTGGAATTATGCAGATTACAGATGTACGCGTGCGAAAAGTGGCAAAAGAAGGTAAGTTAAAAGCGGTTGTATCAATTACAATGGATGATGAATTTGTTGTACATGATATTAAAGTGATTGAAGGAGAGAAGGGCTTGTTCATTGCAATGCCGAGTAAAAAGACATTGGATGGGGAGTATCGCGATATCGCGCATCCGATCAATTCTGATACGAGAGAACGAATTCAGAGCATGATTTTACAGAAATACGAAGAAGCACTTCAGGAAGAGCCTGTGGAAGAAGAAATCTAAAAGCGAAGAAAGAAAAAATAATAAAGAAAAAGTAATAAAGTAGCGTAAGCACCGATGGATATCAGAAAAGAAAACTGAAGATTCACCGGTGCTTTTTATAAAAAAGAAAGCGGAAAAAAGGGGAAATTTTACAGGATTAGACAGGAAGTTAAATGATAATAATTGACTACGGCAATGTACTTTGTTAAAATGATAAAGACATAAAGTGACATAATTTGTACAGAATAGATAAATATTAGAGTCGTTCTATATGATGTGTAGAGAGGAGAGTGTGTATGAGAAAGCTGAAATTAATGCAGAGTATGAGTCGGGATGAGCAGAAACGTGCAGTGGAAGCAGCGCTCTTACTTGGATTTCAGTCAGAATCTGCATTGTTCCCGATTGCGGGATTAGATGGAGAAATAACAGTACCGGACAGTTTGGAACAGTGCATGGAGCTATGGGATCCGGAAAAACCAAGAGAGATCACAGTAGAAACATATGAGGCAGCAAGCGCTCATCCGGGAGAGATTTTTCATCTGGATTTTCGGAAAGAATGTGGACTGGAAGGGATTTTTGAGTCGGGAATTTTTCTTAAAGATGAGAATCATGATTTTCTTCCGGATCGGTTGGATGTGAAGATTGTACTTCCGGATCTGGCTGATATTTCTGTAGTGACAGCGGCATGTAACCTTGCCTTTCGGCTTGGAATGGAGACGACAGGAATCAATGGACCGATCATTGCTGAGAAAGGCGCTGGTGGTAATCTGATTGTGTTTGATGGGGAATGTCAGGAGGAAGAACTGTCTGCAGCAATGTATCTTGAGAGAAAAGAAGACGCTGTTCTGCTGCACATACAGGGAAGCGGAGCAAATCTGGAAGCTTTTACTGCAGAACTCTGCAATAGTTTCCCGAGGGTAGATTCTTTCCGAAGCTTAAGGGATGTTATGCTGGATCTGACAGATGATATGATTTTTCGTGGAGCAGATGGGCAGATAGCATATTTAAAAGCCTGCTGTGATCAGGAACGAAAGACGAAGGGAAACAGCCGTGCAGAAGCATTGACGTTGTATGGATCTCCGAGAGTTACGGCACAGCAGATGGAAGCTTTCCCGGAAGTTACTTATTTGAATTATAAATCAGGACGAAAGGTTTATGAGAAACGATACGAACTTCCGTGGGAAGTGGAAGTGTTGGAGAAGATTCTTGAGGAGAAGATTTATCCACAGCTACAAGAAGGGGATCAGATCCGGATTGAAGGAGCACTGAGCGAGAACAGACATATTCGTCTGGAGACAGCAGAGAAGATTCAAAAACAAGTACAGGCATACGGAGCAGAAGTGGAAAATATTTCATTGCTCTGTGCATATAAGCAAGGTTATTCCTGGGTGGATGAAGTCATTCTTCCCGTGGGAAAAGAAAAGAAACCAGACCGTGTGGAGATATATTTTAAGCCATTTTTACCAGAAGGTGAGACGGAATGGATTGATGAAAACGGGGCAACACCATCCTATCATAATTTGAAAGCAGATGATCCTAAGAAGTGGTACGATCTTCCAATCCGTTACCTTCAGGAACTGTATCCAATTGAAGATCGAATTGTGAAGGAATGGGGAATTGAACGCAGTCAGATAGAATTTTGCCCATATACAGATGAGATGGGAGATGAGAAGCTGACTTATTTATGCCGTGCTTACAGAGACGGAGAAGTCTGTTTGGAAGAGACATACCAGGCATGGTGCTCTGAACGTCCATATTTAGATGCTTATCCGCAGATGGGGAAAGTACATCCGGCAACCGGGTATTTGCGTGTCTGGAAGAATCAAAGAGAAATTCTTTGCGAACGGATACAGACAGATGTGGAAGCAATTTGGGATTTGTACCAGTCAGAAGTACTTCCGGATTGTCTTTCTTATATTGAGAAGAAGACAGGAGGAAAGATTAGCCAGGAGGCACAGCCGTTTTTCCATGAATTGCTTCTTGATGTGACTGTCAGTGAGCCGGATGAGCGGACAGGGAGCCGGGAAGATATGATTTCTTCGCTGGATGCACTGCATGAAGACATGTATTTTGCCGGAAGTGATTATTTTAAAAATTATGGAGTGCAGACAGCAGATGTAATGCTGGACGCACCGGGACTGATTCTACCAAAGATTCACCAGGGAACCGGAAAGCCGGTCTTTCGGGTTGTGCTTTCGGAGCAGCTAAGAGAGAAACCATGCATTTGCAGGAAAGACGAAGTGCTGTATGAAGAGCGGGAACGGAATATGGTTACTGCAAAGATTGAGCGAGTAGTCTGGCGCAAAGAAGCACACGAAGCGAAAAAAGAAATAGAACTTGAGGTCTTGGTGGAAGGGGCAGAGGAGAGTGTGCTTGCTGCATATGCAGAGCTTTTGGAAGCAGGAAGACTGGAACGGACAGAAGATTTCAGAAACTTTGGAAGCGTTATGCTGAAGACTTCCGGAGGAAGCTGTTGGAGAGCTGATCTGCAACAGAACAGAAATGAAAACTTTTGCGAAAAAACGGTAGATATCTCTTCGCTGGATCTCCATGAGAAAGAAGTCATCAGCTATGAAATGTATCTTGATTTGATGAGAGAACTAAAAAAGATACCGGAACTTGAAATTTTCCGGACAGCAGTGTCTTATACTGGAAGAGAACTGTATGGAATCTGGCTAAAGCCAAAATACGAAGGGTATCTTTCTATGACGAAGCGTCTGACCTGTCATCCGAGTGAGATTATCAATGCAAGGCATCACGCTAATGAGGTTTCAAGCACGAATGCTTCGTTCCTTTTACTTCGCACATTGCTTTTAGAAGAGCGTTATAGAGAGTTACCGGAGAAATTAAATCTGATACTTGTTCCAATGGAAAATGTTGACGGCGCAGCACTTCATTATGAACTTCAGAAAGAGCATCCATATTGGAAGCTTCATGTTGCAAGATTTAATGCATTGGGTAAAGAGTTCTATCATGAACATTTCCGACAGGATACAATTCATACAGAGGCAATGGGGCTGACGAGGCTTTTTGCAAGATATGTGCCGGATATGATCGTAGATAATCATGGCGTTCCAAGTCATGAATGGGAGCAGCAATTTTCCGGATATACTTCTCCATCTTACAAAGGCTTCTGGCTTCCGAGATCGCTGTTGTATGGATATTTCTGGTATGTGACCAATCCTGAATATATGTATAATTATGCATTAAATAAGAAGATGGAAGATGTCATTGCAGATAAAATAGCAGAAGATGAAGAGATGACATGTTGGAACAGGCAGTGGAGCGCTCAGTTTGAAAAATACGCACATGCATGGCTGCCAAAATTGTTTCCGGCAGATTACTATAAAAATATGATTAATTACTGGATTCCATTTGCGGCAGATCCAAACCATCGGTATCCGTCGATCCGCTTTCCGTGGATTACAACAGTGGCATATACGAGTGAAGTTGCAGATGAGACAGCTCAGGGAGATTACTTGTATTTGTGTGCAAGAGCACATGTGGCACATGACGAGGCAACGATCCAAATGCTGATGGAGGCGGGAATCGTGTATGATTGCTGGTGCGAGTGCTGCGAGAAGGGAATTTTTGCCAGATATGAGCGGCAGCGTCCGATTGTATCCGGGGAAAAGATAAATTAAATTTCTTTAAAAGGAGGAATATCTATGGAACTTATTAAATTAATCGGTGTCCTGATCGTTATTGTCGGGTTTGCGCTGAAGCTGGATTCAATTCTGATTATCTTTCTGGCAGCAGTGTCAACCGCACTGGTAGGAGGACTTGGTATTGACGGTCTTTTGGAAGCATTGGGAACAAATTTTGTTGCAAACAGAAGTATGGCAATCTTCATTATGATCCTGCTGATTACAGGAACATTGGAGCGCAACGGACTTCGAGAAGCAGCAGCAGCCCTGATTCGTAAAGTAAAAGGGGTAACGGCAGGTAAGCTCGTATGTGTTTATGGTATTATGAGGGGAATTTTTGGTGCTTTTAATGTTGGATTTGGCGGTGTTGCAGGATTTATCCGTCCGGTACTTCTTCCGATGGCAGAAGGTGCTGTAAAGAATCAGGAGCATGAGCCAAAAGAAGAACATATGGAAGAGATTAAAGGAATGGCATCAGGTATGGAGAACATCACATGGTTCTTCTTCCAAGTACTTTTTGTCGGAGGTTCAGGAGGAATCCTTGTACAGCAGACATTAAAGACACTTGGCTATGAAGTAGAACTGATTGATCTTGCGGTAGCAGAGATTCCGATTGCGATTATTGCTTTGGTTGTGGCATGTATCGTATTCTACTTTAAGGATAAGAAACTGACAAATAAATATTATGGTGCAGCCGGAAAAGGCAAAGCATCAAAAAAGTCTGAGAAATAAAGGGGGAAATCTGAATGGCTAATTTAAAATTTCTTCAGGTCCCGGCTGAATTCAATACAGTAGGACTTAGTGTTGTATGGATCATTGTAGGATTGATCGCAATCTATGCAGGTATTAAAAATCTGCTTGATAAAGAAAATCCATCCAGAATCGGAACAGCAGTATTCTGGTGTTCATTTGGTATTGTATGTGCATTTGGTGACTGGCTTCCGGCAAAAGTATCCGGTATTCTTGTCATTGTTATGTGTATGCCGCCAATCTTTAAACGTGTGAAAGTCGGAAAAGTTAATGCACCGGAAAAATCACATACAGAAAAACAGTACCAAAAAATCGGTATGAAAATTTTCATTCCGGCTCTGACTGTAGCAGTATTTTCACTGGTATTTGCCTTATTTACAAATATCAGCTCTATGATCGGAATTACGATCGGTACATTTGTAGCAGTAATTATTTTGATGGCATATTCACCGAAAGAGAATAAGCCACAGGTGTTTATGCAGGATTCTGAGCGTTTCCTTTCTCTGATGGGACCTCTCTGTATGCTTCCGCAGTTACTGGGATGTCTTGGAGGAATCTTTACACAGGCCGGTGTTGGCGAAGTTATCGCTAATATTGTTGAGAATGTTGTTCCGAAAGGAAATGTGAATGTAGGAATTATCGTATTTGCTATCGGTATGGCATTATTTACAATGATTATGGGAAATGCTTTTGCAGCGATTACTGTTATGACAGTCGGAATCGGCGGACCGTTTGTTCTGAGCTATGGAGCAGATCCGGTTACAATTGGAATGCTTGCATTAACATGCGGTTACTGTGGTACACTATGTACACCGATGGCGGCGAACTTCAACATCGTTCCTGTCGCAATTCTGAATATGAAAGATCGCTGGGGCGTAATTAAGAACCAGGTGCTTGTAGCAGTAATTATGCTGACAGTACAGATCTGTTACATGATTGTATTCAAATAAAAATTAAAGGAAGACAAATGCAGATGCAGAGCATGGAATGTGGTGCCAGAATCATTATCCGGGACTGGGTGCAGATCAAACCGTGGGATCGTTTATTGATTGTGACGACAAAAGAATATTTAAAAGAAGCAAGGTGCCTGAGAAAAGAAGCGTTTCGAAGAGCCAGATCGGTCGATTCTCTTGTAGTGGAGAACAAAGGGAAGCACGTAGGGATTTTTTTTGACCAGAATGAGACGATATTTGATCCTTATACAGCAATCATTGCAGCGACAGAATATTCGCTTGTGACAACGCGAGCGGCAAAACGTGCTATCCAGAAGAAAAAGAAGTTCTTATCACTTCCACTGTCGACCAATGATGGGAAGTCGATGTTAACTTATGAGTTTTTGGCGATGGACACAAAAAAGAGCCGATTAATGGCAAAAATTGTGATGAAATATTTGCGGCAGTCTTCCAAAGTTCATATTACAACGCCTGCAGGCACTGATCTTTCCATTGGAAAATCCGGAAGAAAACCCGGATTTTTCAATGGAGTTCTGAAAGACGGGAAGGGATATTCTTCTGCAAGCATTGAAGTATACGTTCCGATTGAAGAGACGAAGACAGAAGGCGTTATGGTTCTGGACGGATCTCTTGGATATATCGGAAGGGCAGAAGAGCCTACTAAAATTTTTTTCCGAGAAGGGAAAATTACCGAGATTGAAGAGACAGAAACTGGGAAACGGTTGAAAGCTTATATTAGAGAATATCAGGATTCCAGAATTTTGACAGCAGGAGAACTGGGAATAGGGTTGAATTCTATTTCCCGTTGTCTTGGTAATTGTTATATTGAAGATGAATCGGCATATGGAACATTTCACATTGGACTTGGGCGCAATATTGCGCTTGGAGGGCTTCAGGATGCGAAAGGGCATTTTGATCTTGTCTGCATGGAACCGGATATTTATACAGATAACCGACAGATTATGCAGAATGGAAAAATCATTGTGCCGGAGCCGATTCCGTATTAAATATTAGTATTAGGAGGAACGAACATGAAAGTATTAATTACCGGATTTGATCCATTTGGAGGAGAAAGTGTAAATCCTGCATACGAAGCAGTGAAATTGTTGCCGGATACGATTGCAGGCGCTCAGATTATTAAACTTGAGATTCCGACTGTTTTCTCAAAGAGCGGTCCGGCAGTGGAGGCGGGGATTCAGGAGCACCAGCCGGATATTGTTATCAATGTTGGTCAGGCAGGAGGACGTTCCTGTGTGACAATAGAGAAAGTTGCGATTAATCTTGCGGATGCAAGAATTCCTGACAATGCCGGAGAGCAGCCGGTGGATGAAGTGCTTCAGAAAGACGGAGAAAACGCATATTTTGCGACGATTCCGGTAAAAGCTATCGTTCAAAATGTGCGGGATCATGGAATTCCTTGTCATGTATCTTATACTGCTGGAACATATGTATGCAACTGTGTTATGTATAATGTTCTTTATATGGCAGCAAAGAAATATCCGAATATCCGCGCTGGATTTATCCATGTACCATTTGCAGCGGAGCAGGCAGTAGACAAGGCAAATGGAATGGCATTTATGTCATTGGAAATGATTGCTAAGAGCCTGGAGTATGCGATTGAAGCTACAGTTCAGAATGAAACTGATATTAGTGAGGCAATGGGAACAACACATTAATACATTGCTGTACTAAAGAGAGAGTTATATATAAATAGGAAAAGAAGGGACTTCTATTTTGAAAAAAGGGAAATTCCTTCTTTTTTTTGTGCAATTTTACTATAGTATATGAGTGATTTTAAGGTAAAAAGAGGTAAAAAATGTCAGCGGAGAAAAAACAGATGTGTGTGACAGAAATAAAATATATTAAACGCTATAATTAGATAAATTTAACTGCTAAATTCATGGGGACAAAAGTCTTAAAAATGAAGTTTATTTTGGGTGAAAAAAAGATGTTTTAGCAGACAGATTAGTGAATATTTACAAAAATAATCCTCGATATAGGTAAAATACTTGTTGCTATTGTAAAAATATAATAACTGTGTTAAGGTCAGTGCCATAGTCTTTTGAATATTTTTTAAGACGAAAGAAGGAGGAAAGGGAAATGAAAAAAAGAGTTATTGCATGTCTGCTTGCAGGACTTATGACAGTGTCACTCGCAGCTTGTGGCGGCGGTGGCGTCAGCAGCAATTCATCATCTTCTAAGGGAAATGATGACAGTAAGAAAAGTGAAGCTGACAGCGAAGTTGGGGTAGAACAGACAGCCACACCTCAGGCGCCGCCGGAGGATGCACCAGTCGGAGGACAGTTTGTCGTACAAATCCAGCCGGGATCTTTATCACCAGATATGATGGACGGATGGTCTGCCAATGCGACAAATACAGGATTCATCCGTTTGATGAATGGATACGGCCTTACAGACATCACAAGAGAACGTGTTCAGGAGTGGGATCCGGTTGTTGTTAAGAACCATGAAGCAGTTGAGAATGAAGATGGTTCTAAGACATATACAATTGAGATTAATGATAATCTGAAGTGGAACGACGGAAGTCAGATCACAGCTAAAGATTATGTATTTGGTATTATGTGGCGCTCTTCACAACAGTTTGCCGAATGTGAAGGAGATGCAACAGGCGGAAGCGTTTTAGTTGGTTACAATGAATTCCGCAATGGCGAAAAGAAAGAATTTGCAGGACTTCGCCTTCTTGGAGATTATGAATTCGCTATGACGATCGATGCAGAGAATCTGCCGAACTATTATGAACTTGCAGATATTGGATACACACCGGAGCCGATGGCAGCAATCGCGCCGGGAACAGACATTCTTGACGATGGCAATGGATGTTATTTCAACGATAAATATACTACAGAAGTATTAAGAGAGACACTTCTTGATCCTAAGACAGGTTTCCGTTATAAGAGACCGGTTGTCTGCGGACCTTACCAGTTAAAGAATGTTGATCTTAGTACAGAGACGGTTGAACTTGAGATCAACAAAGAATACATCGGAAGATATGATGGAACAAAACCGCATGTGGAATCTATCATTACAAAACCGGTTGCAAATGAAACATGGAGAGACGAGTTTGAAAAAGGAAATGTTGACTTCTTCAATACTTCAAAAGGAGAAACAATTGACTCTACATTGACAAAAGTAGAATCAGGAGAACTGAAAGCAAACTATGGTCTTGTACCGTTAGACAGTGTAACAGAGTTACGTTTTGCATGTGACTTCGGACCTGCACAGTTCCCGGAAGTACGCCGCGCAGTAGCATACCTGCTTGACCGTGATGAGATCAACAAACAGATTTCCGGCGGCTATGCAACAGTTGTTGACTGTCTTGCAACAGAAGCAATGGAAGATTATCAGGCAACAAAAGGCGAGCTGGAAGGCAATCTGGAACATTTCGCATATGACATTGATAAAGCAAAACAGGAATTAGTTGATGGCGGCTGGACACTGAATGAAAAAGGCGGAGAATTTGTAGAAGGTACAGATAAAGTTCGTTACAAAGATGTGAACGGAGAGCTGATGCCTCTGGAACTTCAGTGGTCTTACACAGAGGGAGATCTGAACAACCTTGTAAATACAGTACTTCCTCCGGAAGCTGAAAAGATCGGTATGAAATTTGTCGGAACAAAGATGGATTTTGCACAGATGATCAATCATTTGAACAGAGAAGGTGTGGATCCTACTTACCATGTATTCTCTTGCGGAGTAACACTTCCGGAATTAAGTGCATGGTGGTACTTCTTTGATGATGCTCCGGAAAGAATGGGACTTTGGAACTACTATCGTGTAAGCGATCCGGAACTGAAGAGCATTACATCTCAGATGCAAAAAGTAGAACCTGGTGATGTTGAAACATACCGCGAATTATTTGTGAAATTCGAAGAAGAAATCAACAAAAAAATGCCAGGTGTTATTATGACAACAGGAACACAGTACTGGTTCTATAATCCAAAATTAAAGAACTTTGTTCCACGTTCATATGATAACTGGTGGTACTTCATTCTTGATGCATACATCGAAGAATAAGACTTTTTACAGGACAAAAATAAAAAGGGAGACGGCGTGCTGCCCGTCTCCCTTTTTGTAAAAAAAATAAAGTGGGGTTTTAAGTATGGTTAAATACATATTAAAGAGACTATCCTATATGGTAGTCGTTTTCTTTGTTTTGTCCATTTTACTTTTCGGCCTGTTTAAAATGGTTCCTGGTGATCCTGCCCGTATGATGGTAGAGGGACAGAAAATGAGTGTTTCTCCTGAGAAATACGAGATGCTTTATCAGGAAGCAAGGGCAAGACTTGGTCTGGACAAACCATTGATCGTGCAGTACTTCAGCTGGTTTGGAAATATGCTGAGAGGTGATTTCGGATATTCATCCGTATACCGTATCCCGGTCGTTGAACTTGTCGGTCCTCCGATGAAGAATACGATCTGTCTGAATGTGGTATATTATATACTTTTATTCCTGATTACAATTCCGCTTGGCATCAAGGCAGCGGTAAAACAGAATTCTCCATTTGATACGACAGTACAGGTAACGACGATTGTCGGCATCAGTATTCCGTCTTTTATTACGGCGCTGCTGTTCATTTTCCTGTTTGCTATCACAATTCCGATCTTCCCGATCAGCGGTATGGTAACAACGGGTGCCGGCTATACAGGTTTCCGGGCGTTTGCAGATTACGCATATCATCTCTGTCTGCCGGTTATTGTTATGGTTTTTGCCGGACTTGGAGGGCTGACGAGGTATGTCAGAGGAGCTCTGTTAGATGCACTCTCTATGGATTATGTGCGTACAGCAAGAGCAAAAGGTCTGAGAGAGAAGATCGTTATTTATAAACATGCGTTCCGTAATGCCTTAATTCCGATTACAGGATATGTGGTAGGATCTATTGTGGCTATTTTTGGCGGTTCTATTATTATCGAGACACTGTTCTCATGGAAAGGTGTAGGTAAGCTTTTGATTGATTCCCTGAATCAGCAGGACTTTACTGTAGCGCTGACAATGCAGATGTTCTATATTCTTCTGGCATTGATATCAAACCTGATTACAGACCTTTGCTACTGTGTAGTAGATCCGAGAATCAAGTTAGAATAATGGAGGAACGAGCATGTTAAAGAGAGGCAAAAAAGAAGAAAAGCAGAAATCTGTTTTAGAAGAAGAGCAGATGCAAAGTCCTTTCCGGACCATCATCAAAAATCTTTGTGAAAATAAAATCGCAATGGGATCAGCCCTTGTGTTTATTACAATATTTTTAATGTGCTTCATCCTGCCAATCTGGCTGAAGCAGGATATGAATTTTCAGGATCCGACACAGAAAAATATTGCACCGGGATTTTCATTTCTTGATGTGCCGAAAGAGTTGAATGGAAATGCAAAGAAAATTGAAGCGGGACCTACATTTGGCGTAGGAATTGATAATGACGGCGTTGTGTATGAGTGGGGAACTCTGACAGATCGTCTGAAGGCACTTCCGGCAGATATGGGCAAGATTGTTGATATCGCAGTAGGACAGGATCATGTTCTGGCGCTCAATGAAGAAGGGAAACTCTTTACCTGGGGATTTAACCGAATGAACCTGAACCGCATTCCGCCGGAAGTACAGAACAAAAAAGTAAAATCTATCGCAGCCGGTTTCCAGGTGTCTATCGTAGTACTGGAAGACGGAAGCATTACAGCATGGGGAAACGAAAATGCAGTCGATATCGTTGCTTCAAAAGCTAAGGATGAAAATGTAAAAGAAGTGAAGACCAATATTCAGACAGGACTTGCGCTGACAGAGGATGGGAAGCTCATCCCGCTTGCAAAGAGAGAAACTGCTTTCGATGCAATACCGGATGAAATCCAGGGTAAAGTCAAAGATTTTGTTCTGACAGACAAAACAGCATTTGCACTTTTGGAAGACGGAACAATTGAATGTTGGGGAGGAAAGGACCACAATATCAAATCAATCCCGGAACAGGCAGAAGGACATGCAGTTGAGATTTCAGCGGGACGTAACCATGTTGTTGCACTGTTGGATGACGGAACAGCAGTTGCCTGGGGTGGAAATAATAATAAACAGAGCAAGGTTCCTTCTGATCTGAAAAATGTTGCGAGCATTTCCAGCAGATATTATCAGAACTATGCAATTGATGA
>CAUCYJ010000004.1:0-35433 GCA_958446945.1 uncultured Lachnospiraceae bacterium
TTGTATCCCCAACAGTTAAAGTACCGCTGTCAGCATGCTCGAGAAAATTAATACACCTTAACATGGTTGTTTTTCCAGAACCACTTGGACCAAGTA
Source organism: uncultured Lachnospiraceae bacterium (assembly GCA_958446945.1). GTDB lineage: Bacteria > Bacillota > Clostridia > Lachnospirales > Lachnospiraceae > UBA9414. The sequence continues at coordinate 97 of CAUCYJ010000004.1, forward strand.
CCACGACAACTTCATGCGGCTGAACTGAAAGTGAAACATCTTTCAATATTTCTAAATCATCAAAACTTTTTTTAATATTTTTTATCTCAATCATTTTATATTGCTTCCTTCCATCAAATTCACCACATAATTTACAGTAGCTTTTACTCCCATATCTAAAACATTTTCATCTACATCAAAACGTTCATTATGGTGTTCTGCACCACTTCCATAGTCGAAATTTCTAATCCCTAAAAGAGCAAGCACTCCAGGATATTCTTGTAAATATTTTCCAAAACTCTCCGATGCATACCAACGTTGAAAAACATCTGGTACCGCTTCGTCTCCATAAATCTCTTTAACTGCTTTTTTAGCTAATTTTGCACATGCAACATCATTAATAACAGGGATTCCGACTTCTCCCGCCATTTTACTATAATCAACTTGACAATTATGCATTGCCGCAGTATGTTCAGCTACTTTAATAACAATATCTCTTGCTTTCATTCCTTCTTCACGATCAAAAAAACGCATAGAACCACTAATATAAGCTTCTTCTGGGAAAATATTAAATGATTCTCCACCTCTAATAGAAGTTAATCCAAATGTTACTGTTTTTTCAACATTTAGTTGATTCACAAACGCTCCTGGAATATTAGCTGCAATTGCTGCCGCTGCAAATACAGGATTAATCGAAAGATCCGGTCTGGAACCGTGTCCGCCTTTTCCTTTTACCGTTAATTCTAATGGTGCAAAACCAGCCATGCAAGGTCCTTCACAAATACCTATTTTTCCTGACTCTAAAGCTGAATATACATGAATTGCCCATGCTGTATCAACTCTTTTTTTACTCAGTGCTTCTAAAATTTGTCGGTGGCTTGTCCCAACCTCTTCTCCTGCTTCAAAACAAAAATAAATCACTCCATTAAGTTCTTCTTTCATAGAACACAAGACTTCCATGCTGCCAAGAAGCATCGCACAATGAGCATCATGACCACAAGCATGACATGTATTTTCCTGCTCAGATATACATGTACGCGTTTGACAAAGATTTTGCTGGTTCTCCTTTATTGGAAGCGCATCTATATCTGCCCGAAGAACTATGTGAGGTCCTTGTTTTCCTGTATCCAAGGTGGCTATAAGCGCCGTTTCTGTTACTTCTTCAAACTGTAAGTGTAACCTCTTTACTATTTTTAAAATATATTCCTTTGTTTTGAATTCTTTTCCACCTAGTTCGGCAAATGTATGGATTTTTCTGCGATGCTCTATTACGGATTGTTTCACATCATCTGCATGATTGATAAGATTTATTAATTCCATTTCATTATCCTTTCTACTATCTCATTGCCATCTGCTTAACACTCTTTGAAAAAGACTTTTCCAATGATTTTCCAATTTTTTCAATAATAACACCAAGTACCCAGAATACAATTGCCGCAGCAAGATACGCTTCTAAAAAACAATATGCGTCTGTTGCAGCATCTGTCGCACCTTTTAAAATATCACTAACTCCCATAACATTTACTAATGCAGTTGTTTTCATTAATGATAATGTACTATTTGTTAACATCGGAATAATAACTCTAAACATCTGCGGGAGGATGATATCACGAAATGTTTGAAAGGATGTCATTCCTATCGCATATCCCGCCTCAAATTGTCCGCGCGGAATTGCCATCAAACCGCTTCGTAAAACTTCGGAAATCCCCGGCAAGCAAACAATACAAAGCGCAACAATCGCAATATAGATTAAATTCACATCTCGGATTGTAATTTTTAAATGTAATGCTTTAATTACATCATTAAATGTATTTGTATAAACCATAATACAAATCAAAAGAATTAAGTTTGCAGGAAATGCCTTACAAAGTGCAATTACCACATCCAAAATAGGTGCAATAACAGGTACACGATATGTTCTGATTAACGCAATCCCCATTCCTATAATCAGACAAATAAATAGTGTTGCAAAACACATTAATAAGTTTTGCGGAACCTTAGAAATTGCAGCCTGCAAACAAAGAATAAAATATTTTCCTTGAATCATCTCGCACCCTGCCTCCGTCTTTTTCCATATACTTCTCGTTGTCCAAAGGCTAATCGTTTATTCACATATCTAAAAATCGCTTCTAGTGCAAGGCTGATAATTGCAAATACGATTGCACAACATATATATCCTTCTAGCATATGTCCTCTTGATACGCTAATATTTCTTGCCTTTCCTACCATATCAATTACGTTCACCATATATGCAAGTGCTGTTGCCTGGAATAATCCAATAAACATATTTCCTAACATTGGCAATGAAATCTTCAAAGCCTGCGGGACAATAATATCCCGCATTGTCTGAAATTCTGACATTCCAACCGCATAACCTGCTTCCATCTGTCCAGATGGTACCGCTAAAATAGATGAACGGATTGTTTCTGATAAGAATGCCGAAATATTGATACTATACGCAATAAATACGAATATAACCGGATTCCACTCATATGCATCAATTCCGAATTTGGCCATAAGTAGTGGAATACCAAAATAAACAACAAACATCTGTGTAATGACTGGCGTACAACGTACATATGATACATAGACTGTAAGAAACTGCTCTAAAACCGGAATTTTCTTTAATCTCGCAATTGCAATCAGAAAACCAAATATAAAACTAATTACAAATGGTACAAGCACCAGTTCCAATGTCACTGGAAATTTTTCTATAATATCCGGAAAATATTCAACTACATATTTCCATGAAAACATCTCCGTCTCCTCGTCTTTCTAAACAATGACTTTATCTTCTATTCCGGTTTTACTGAATAATCTCCATTAAACCATTTCATGCAGAGTTCTTTGATTACCCCTTCTTCTCGAAGCTCTTTAATCGCAGCATCAAAGTCAGCCTGAAGATCATCATTTCCCTTTTTCAGAAGTGCATATGTACCACAATCTGCATCATCACCTAATAAACTCACAGTACTCATTTCTATTTCTGCCTCTGGATATCTGTCAAAAAATCTTGTCTGGCAATCAAACACTGTATGCGTATATGCATCATAAAGACCATTTTCAATACCAGAAAGAATACTTTCATCATTTGGCATTGTCTCTTGCAAAACAATCGGATTATCTGGATGCTCTTCATTGAATGCAACTAATGCTTTACCAATATTATCATTTCCGGAATTTGCCAATGTTTTGCCAGCAAGACTTTCCATATCTGAAATATCTGTACGTCCTTTTTTGAATACAAGGCGATAATCTCCAAAATACATTAATGACTCTGATGAAACATTATATTTTTCAGCACGGTCTTTATTGTAAGCCATATGGTGCGATACAATATCATATTTACCAGTTTCAAGTCCTCCAAATAAATTGTCCCATGAATCGCAAACTACTTTAACCTCATACTTATCAGCTATTTTCTTGCCCACTTCTTGAAACAAGTCATATTCATAACCTGATGGTTTTTCATTTTCATCAAGATAGCAGAATGGTTTGTAACCATTTCCAATTGCAATTTTAATTTTTTTCTTATCGCCACTTTCTGCCCCTTTATCCTGTTCCTCTGTTTTAGCTGTATTTCCCTCATTAGAATCCTTAGAACCACCACATCCTGCAAGTACTGATACTGCCATAACGCTACACATTAATAATGCTAATACTTTTTTCTTCATCTTATCTCTTATCCTCCTGTATATTTGTAATTAGTTTATCTTATTATTATTTTGTAATCACTTATTCCGGAACAACAGAATAATCAGCGTCAAACCATTTCATACTAATCTCTTTAATAGCTCCATCATCTCTAACCGCTTTAATCGCAGCATCAAAATCTTTCTGAAATTCATCATTTCCCTTTTTCAATAGTGCATATGTTCCACAGTCAGCATCATCATCTACAACACTTACTTTACTCATTTCAATATCTGCCTCTGGATATTTGTCTAAAAATCGTGTTTGCAAATCAAAAACAGGTGCTATATAAGCGTCATATAAATCATTTTCAATTCCAGCAATCATACTTTCATCAGATGGAACGGTTTCCTGCAGAATAATCGGGTTATCCTGATGTTCTTCATTATATGCCAAAAACTTTTTGCCCATATTATCATGATCACCATTTGCCAAATTCATTCCTGCAAGACTTTCCAAATCTGTAATGTCTGTACGTCCTTTTTTGTGAATCGCTCTATATTCGCCAAAATACATCAATGATTCTGCAGAAACATTATATTTTTCTGCTCTCTGTGGATTAGATGCCAAATGATGAGAGACAACATCATACTTTCCTGTTTCCAAACCTGTAAATAAATTATCCCATGAATCACAAACAACTTCTACATCGTACTTATCAGACATTTTCTCAGCCACTTTTTCGAATACTTCATATTCATATCCAGCTGGTTTCTCAGACTCATCTAAATAACAAAAAGGTTTATAACCATTTCCAATTGCAATGGTTACTTTTTGTTTTTCATCAGAATCTTCTTTTTTTTCTGTTTGAGTTTCTGTTTTTGCATTATCCGACTCTTTTTTGTTACTACATCCTATTAAGCTAGAAGCAGCAAGAATTCCACACATTAATAATGCTAATACTTTCTTCTTCATTCTATTCTCTTATCCTCCTGTATAAAATATAATTGATGTAATTCTACCCCCCCCCTACTATTTTGTCTAATTTGTATTTTTTATATATATTGCTATTTATAACTTTCCTCTATTTCCATTAATAAATTGTAATAAACAAACAAAAAACCAACAGTTTTACAGGCATTTTAGCCTATTTTACTGTTGGTTTTTCCTATCCTAATCTCATTTCAAAATTCTCTATTATATTTTTTCATAATGATAAATTGTTTTATTATACCTTGAATCGATATCCCACACCCCAGATTGTTTCAATGTATTGCGGATTTGAGGTGTCAAACTCAATTTTCTCTCGAATCTTCTTGATATGAACTGTTACTGTCGCAATATCTCCGATAGATTCCATATCCCAGATTTCGCTGAACAATTCGTCTTTCTTATACACATGGTTTGGGTGACTTGCAAGAAATGCCAGCAGATCGAATTCTTTTGTGGTAAATGTCTTCTCTTCACCATTCACCCATACTCTTCTTGCTGTTGTATCAATCTTAAGCCCACGGATTTCAATGATTTTATTTTCCTGTGCATTACTTCCAATCAACCGTTCATAACGAGCTAAATGTGCTTTTACACGCGCTACAAGCTCACTCGGGCTAAATGGTTTTGTCATATAGTCATCTGCTCCAAGCCCAAGTCCACGAATCTTATCAATATCATCTTTCTTGGCTGATACCATAATGATTGGAGTATTCTTCTTATTTCGAATCTCTTTACAGATTTCAAATCCATCCACACCTGGAAGCATCAGGTCAAGAATGAACAGATCATAGTCTTTATTTAACGCCTGATGTAATCCTGCGCTTCCGTCATTCATCACCTCAACCTCAAAGCCGCTCAACTCCAGGTAGTCTTTTTCCAGCTCTGCAATTGCTTCTTCATCTTCAATTATTAATATCCTACTCATTTGCAGGTACCTCCTGATATTTTCTTATTACGAAATACATTGTCGTTCCGGTTCCTTCCTTACTTGTCGCCCAGATCTTTCCACCGTGCTCCTCCACAATCTTCTTCACGATCGACAGTCCGATTCCGCTGCCTCCTTTTGAAGAATTCCGTGACGCATCCGTTCGGTAGAAACGATCAAAAATATTTGGAAGCTCCTTTGCGCCGATGCCTTTTCCATTATCTTCAAGCTCAACCTGAATGAAATCTCCTACATCTTTAATCCTCAAATTGATAATTGCCTGTTCTTTATCCATATATTTCAGTGAATTTGAAATAATATTATTGATTACTCTCTTTAACTGCTCTGCATCTGCAATGATCTTAACACTGCTGTCCACATAATTAAAATAAGTAAAACCTACTCCTTTTGCGCTAAGTTCTAATTGAAGATCCTCTGCACAGTCATCAAAATAATCTGCCACAAGAAGTGTTGCAAAATTATATGGAATTCGATTCGTATCAATCTTTGAATACAATGTCAGCTCATTAATCAGTCTCTCCATCTCTGTTGCTTTATTGTAGATCGTCCGAACATATTTATTCATCTTTTCAGGTGTATCGGCAACTCCATCAATAATTCCTTCTGCATAACCTTTAATTGCTGTAATCGGAGTTTTCAGATCATGAGAAATATTACTGATCAGCTCTTTATTCTCTTGGTCAAATTTCAGCTTCTCTTCCGCATTATCCTGAAGTCTTTTTCTCATTTCTTCAAAGTTCTGGCACAGGCTTCCAAGCTCATCGTCTGTCTCCGGTTCCAATTCAAAATCCAGATTACCTTCTTTGATATTATTTGCAGCATCCTGCATCTTTGCGATCGGCTGTGAAATCCCCCGGTAGATCCATATAATCATCAGTGATGCCGTCAGCACAAGTGTCAGAATCACTGCCATGAGAATATCAATCAGGAATTCCTTCACTTCCGGCATAACTTCTCCTACATCAGTCACAATAAACGCACTTCCCTTAGATCCGTCACTGTACTTAAAGTCTACCTGCTTTAATAATACCGGAAGCTCCCCTCCAAGATAAACTCCATTTTCAGAACCGGATGTATCTGAATTATATGCCGGAAGTTTGTCTATTACCCTTGTTGTTCCTTCCAGTTCTTCCCCAAGAAATACAATTGTATCTGCTTTTCTTACAAGAAGATATGAATTTTTCTTTAAAAGCTGTTTATTAAATGTTTCCAGATATGTGGCGTCTTCAAGTTGTGCCGGCGTACACCTTGCAACGTCCGTCAGTTCATGATAAGAGGCTTCTGTCAGCCTGTTAAATATCTGAGTTGGATTAGAAAATGTCTCGTAGGTTGTCCCTGTAATTCCATATGTTTTCTCAATTGCTTTAATCTGGTATTGTCCAAATCCTACAATTGCCAGTGATGTCAAAAAAACCGGAAGTGTAATGACTGTAATAAATGCTATGATCAGCCTCATTTTCAGCTTCATACATCTACATCCTTTCACTTTGTTTTTCTTTCTTATCATACCATAAGTTTGCTGACAATTCACGAAAGCACACATAAACATTTATAAATTTTTCATAAAAAACGGAGACACTGCTGCTGCAATATCTCCGCTTAATTGTTCCGTTATTTCTTTTATAAGTAACTTTTCAGTGTTTCCACTTTATCTAATTTCTCCCACGGAAGATCCAGATCGTTGCGTCCAAAATGTCCGTAAGCTGCTGTCTGTTTGTAGATCGGACGGCGCAGATCTAACATTTTGATAATTCCTGCCGGACGAAGATCAAAGTTCTCTCTGACAATCTCAACTAATTTAGATTCTGCAATCTTACCTGTACCAAATGTATCGATCATAATTGATGTCGGATGTGCAACACCAATTGCATAGGAAAGCTGGATCTCACATTTCTTTGCAATACCTGCTGCCACGATATTTTTGGCAACATAACGCGCTGCATAAGCTGCTGAACGGTCTACCTTTGTACAGTCTTTTCCGGAGAAAGCACCACCACCGTGACGAGCTGTTCCACCGTAAGTATCAACAATAATCTTGCGTCCTGTCAGTCCGCTGTCACCGTGAGGTCCACCGATTACGAAACGTCCTGTCGGGTTGATGAAGAATTTTGTCTTCTCATCAATCATCTCTGCCGGAAGGATCGGCTCAAATACATGTTTCTTAATATCGGCATGAATCTGCTCCTGTGTAATATCCGGATCGTGCTGTGTAGAAAGTACAACAGCATCCAGACGGCACGGAACACCTTCTTCATCATATTCTACTGTAACCTGTGATTTTCCATCTGGTCTCAGATATGGAAGTGTACCGTTCTTTCTTACTTCTGTCAGTCTTCTTGATAACTTATGTGCAAGAGAGATCGGATATGGCATATATTCCTCTGTCTCGTCACATGCGTAACCAAACATCATTCCCTGGTCTCCGGCTCCGATTGCGTCCAGCTCTTCATCTGTCATTGTATGCTCTTTTGCTTCGAGCGCCTTATCTACTCCAAGAGCGATATCTTCTGACTGCTCATCGATCATTGTGATGACACCACAGTTATCTGCATCAAATCCGAATTTTCCTCGTGTATATCCGATTTCGCGAACTGTTTCACGCACAATTTTCTGGATATCTACGTAAGCATTCGTTGTAATCTCTCCCATAACCATAACCATACCTGTTGTTGTTGCTGTCTCGCATGCAACACGGCTCATTGGGTCCTGTTCCATTAATGCATCCAGGATCGCATCTGAAATTGCGTCACACATTTTATCCGGATGTCCTTCTGTTACTGATTCTGATGTAAATAATCTTCTTTCCATCTTAAAGTCCTTTCTTACTATCATACATCGAAAAAACAGCCCGAATAATCGGACTGTTTCTCTATCTTAAACAATCCTCTTATTGTTCGATCACTCGCTCAGGCTGGCACCTTCCTCGATATTTGAGGGGTTGCCGTGGCTTCACAGATCCTTTGTATCTCCACCACTCTGAATAAAAGGCTATTTCTTCTATTTTCATTTGCTGCACGATATACATTATACCGTTTCCCCGGAAATGTCAAGCAATTTTTTTCACTTTCCTCCGGTATTTACTTAATGCTTTCCTAGCTGACTTTCAGCTTAAATTTCTTAATGTCTTTCTCCGTCTCTACTTTCTCGATCAAACCGCCAAGACGTCTGATCTTCTCTTCAAAGCATTCATATCCTCTCTGGATATAAACAATATCGTCTACGATCGTAATTCCATCTGCCACAAGTCCGGCAATACAAAGCGCCGCACCGGCTCTCAGATCCGGAGCACTTACTCTCGCACCAGAGAATCTCTCTACGCCTTCAATCGTTGCAGAATTTCCCTCTACTTTAGAGACACCGCCCATACGAGCCAGCTCATCCAGGTATTTGAAACGATTTTCAAAAATACTCTCTGTAATCGTACTTGTCCCTTCTGACAGAGATAACAGTACTCCCATCTGCGGCTGCATATCTGTCGGGAAGCCCGGATATGGAAGTGTCTTTACTTGTGTATGTCCCAGACGCTTCTTCGCCACAACTCTTACTGCATCATCAAATTCTTCTACTTCGCATCCAATCTCTACAAGCTTCGCTGTCGTTGCCTCCAGATGCTTTGGAATTACATTCATCACCGTTACATCTCCGCGTGTAGCTGCTGCCGCAAACATAAATGTACCAGCTTCAATCTGATCCGGAATAATAGAATATGATGTTTTATTTAACTTGGAAACTCCTTTGATACGAATTACATCTGTTCCTGCTCCCTTAATATTAGCGCCCATGCTGTTCAGGAAATTGGCAACGTCTACGACATGTGGTTCTTTTGCAACATTCTCCAGAATGGTATTCCCCTCTGCCATCGCTGCTGCCATCATTACATTGATTGTCGCTCCGACACTGACAACATCAAAATATAAATGTGTTCCCTTCAGTCGTTCTGCTTCTGCAAGAATTGAACCATGCTCAATCTCAACCTCTGCTCCAAGAGCACGGAAACCTTTCAGATGCTGATCGATCGGACGGCTTCCGATATTACATCCGCCTGGCAGCGCAACTTCTGCTCTCTTGTATTTTCCTAACAAAGCACCCAGCAGATAGTAAGATGCACGAATCTTCTTTATATAGTCATATTCAATCGCAAGATCACTGATCGTACTCCCGTTAATCTTAACAGTATGCCTGTCAATTCTCTGCACAGTTGCTCCAATTCCACTGATTGCTTCAAGCAATACATTAATATCATTCACATCCGGAAGGTTATCGATTGTTACTGTCTCATCCGTCATGATCGCTGCCGCGAGAATTGCAAGCGCTGCATTCTTTGCACCGGCAATCTCAACTTCACCAACGAGCGGATTACCACCTTTAATTATATACTGTTCCATATCGCACCTCGATTATCGATTTCTATTTACAAATCCAATTTATTTTTCTAAAATATTATTTGCAAAAATAAAAAAGAAAGCCCCTAAAAGCTTATAATCTTTACTATTATAGCATAAAATACGGATTTGTAAAATATTTTTTATTTTCCAACGCTGCACAGGCCGCTGAGCGTTCGATTCTATTTACTTATTGTGTCAAAAGACGCTTTCAAGTATACGATGATGTTTCTATTTTTCATCTGTACTTCTCCCCGGTTTCGCACATGTTCTTCTTTTATTTTATCACAGCATATTTCTTCCGTAAAGTTGATATTTTCTACAAAACCTTATATTTCGCTTTCGTTTTCCATTAATAATTTTAATTGTTTCAAAAATTAAAACAATATCTAATAAAATTTTCTCCGGCAGTGTCTTTTATCACATCTTCTTTTATATAATTCCTGAAAAAGAAGGACCTGAACCAGTTCCCGCACTAACTGTTCTCTCTCCCTTGCTCCCCCATAATACTGCATCTGTAGTTCTATTTCTTCTTTTCTATCACTTGTTTGCATTACCTGATTATAAATCCTGCTGCACATCATACGAAGCTGAAGCTGATCCGGATATTCATCATAGATCATACTTCCTTCATACTCCATCCGGTCACATTCTGCCTCTACATGAGGAAGTATCTTTTTTGCCAGATCCGGATACATGCTTTTCATGTACTCAAAGTCTCTTCGATCGATTTTTTCATCATCATATGCAAGGGGCATTGGATAAGTCATATAATATGGTAGACGATATTCCATGTTCTGTACTCCATTTCAGTTTAATATAGTTTACCATATGAAAAATTCTCTAAAATGTGAAAAAAGCTGCCGCTCACAATCTACATTGCAAGCGACAGCTTTCTTTACTTCTATTTAATTGTTATTCAGATTCCAGGTCTCTATGCCTTTTCACTGTAATGATGAGCCTCTTCCAGCATCATATCTTTTACTTTCATCAACCGGATCTGAGAGCTTCGCTCATTCTCATCCAGTTTCATTGTAATGTATTTGATATTTTCCTGTGCCTCCGGAATGATTACATGCTCAAGCGCATTTACACGCCGTCTTGTTTTCTCAATCTCAGATGCCATGAGCTGGCAGGCTTTCTCTACCTCTGCAAGTCTTAACATATCCGGCAGAATATCCGCAAGTGACTTCACCGCTCCGTCAAGATCGCTGGATGTAAATGCAAAACCATATGAATAGATATCATTTGCATCTGCAGTTCTTGTGTGGTATTCCATAACCGGAATATCAACACTCATAACATTTTTATCACTTACTTCCAGATTTACTTCCTGTTTCGGTATCATGAGCGCAGTATTCAGCGTTGCTGCTGACATACCTGCCTTAGCGATTACAAAGTTCTTATTGGCAGAAAGAATCCCGGCCTCTACTTTTTTGCGAAGCTCCATATTCTCACGAACGAGATCAAGGAACTGCCGCATCAGTTCGTCACGTTTATCCTTCAGAAGTTTATGACCTCTTGTAGCTGTGACTAATTTCTTTTTTAATCTTGTCAACTCCATTCGAGTTGGAGTTACCTGGGTAGATGCCAACGATCGTCACCTTCTTTCTAAGTTTCCTTACGGATTATTTTCCGTAATACATATCCAGGAACTTATCATCGATACGTTTCAGCTCACTTCTTGGCAGGATAGAAAGCAATTTCCATCCGATTTCCAGCGTCTCCTCGATCGGACGATCTGTGAAATAACCCTGAGATACATATTCTTTCTCGAATTCATCTGCAAACTTAGCATAGATCAGGTCGATCTCTGTAAGAGCAGCTTCACCGAGGATTACCATTAATTCCTTCGCTTCTTTACCACGCGCATATGCTGCGAATAACTGGTTCATTGTATTGGCATGATCCGCACGAGTTTTTCCTTCTCCGATACCTTTGTCTTTCAGACGTGACAGAGACGGAAGAACGTCGATCGGCGGCTGGATACCTTTACGATAAAGATCACGGCTCAGGATTACCTGTCCCTCTGTAATATATCCTGTTAAGTCAGGGATTGGGTGTGTCTTATCATCTTCAGGCATTGTAAGAATCGGGATCATTGTGATACTTCCCTTCTTACCAACCTGACGGCCTGCACGTTCATACATTGTAGCAAGGTCCGTATACATATATCCCGGATATCCACGACGTCCCGGAACTTCTTTACGAGCTGCTGATACTTCACGGAGTGCATCTGCATAGTTTGTGATATCTGTCAGGATAACAAGTACATGCATATCTTTTTCAAATGCAAGGTATTCTGCTGCTGTTAATGCCATCTTCGGTGTAGCGATACGCTCTACCGCAGGGTCATTTGCCAGGTTCATGAAAAGAACTGTTCTATCGATCGCACCTGTTTCTTTAAAGCTTTCTACGAAGAAGTTAGATTCTTCGAATGTGATACCCATAGCAGCAAATACAACGGCGAACGGTTCGTCTGTTCCGCGTACTTTTGCCTGTCTTGCAATCTGAGCTGCCAGGTTAGCATGTGGAAGACCGGAAGCTGAGAAGATCGGAAGTTTCTGTCCACGAACAAGTGTGTTCAGACCATCAATTGCTGATACACCTGTCTGAATGAACTCTTCCGGATAGCTTCTTGCAGCCGGATTCATCGGAAGACCGTTTACGTCCATTCTTGCTTCCGGAAGAATCTCCGGACCATCATCGATCGGACGTCCCAGACCATCGAATACACGGCCAAGCATATCTGCTGATACACCAAGCTCCATGCTTCGTCCGAGGAAACGTACTTTACTGTCGGAAAGGTTGATACCTGTTGAGTTCTCAAATAACTGAACGAGTGCATCACTTCCGTTAATTTCAAGAACACGGCAACGACGTGTTTCGCCGTTGGACAGCTCAATCTCACCTAATTCATCAAATGCTACATCTTCTACGCCGCGTACCAGCATCAGAGGACCGGCAACTTCCTGTATGGTTCTATATTCTTTCGGCATTTAGAAGTCCTCCTTTCCAAGTGTGTTGGCGATTTCTTTGTGAAGCTCTTCGCTCACTTTCTTATATTCTTCTTCAATCTGATCTTCATGTGTATATTTGTAACGTCCGATACGTTCACGAACTGCCAGGTTGATCAAATCATTTAATGGTGCGCCATTTTTCAACGCCTCTACTGCATTGTCATAATATGCAAGCACAAGTTTCATCATCAGGTACTGTTTTCTCAGAGATGTATAAGTATCAATCTCATGGAAAGAGTTCTGATGCAGGAAGTCCTCACGGATAGAGCGTGATGCTTCCATCTTCAGACGGTCTGTCGGTGAAAGTGCGTCCATACCTACCATCTTAACGATCTCTTCCAGTTCTGCTTCTTCCTGAAGAAGACTCATCATTCTCTGACGGTCTGCCATCCAGTCATCTGCAACTTCCCTATCAAACCATTTGCCCATATCATCTACATACAGAGAGTAACTTGTCAGCCAGTTGATTGCCGGGAAGTGACGTTTGTAAGCAAGTGAGGAATCCAGTCCCCAGAACACTTTTACAATACGAAGTGTTGCCTGAGATACCGGCTCAGAAATATCTCCACCAGGAGGAGATACAGCACCGATTACAGAAAGTGCACCTTCTCTTGCATCTTTACCGAGAGATACTACATGACCAGCTCTCTCGTAGAACTGTGCCAGACGAGAACCGAGGTAAGCCGGATAACCTTCTTCACCTGGCATCTCTTCCAGACGTCCTGACATCTCACGAAGCGCCTCTGCCCAGCGTGATGTAGAGTCTGCCATAAGAGCTACTGAATATCCCATATCACGGAAATATTCTGCAATTGTAATACCTGTATAGATAGATGCCTCACGGGCAGCAACAGGCATATCTGATGTGTTCGCAATCAGAACTGTTCTCTGCATCAGAGACTGACCTGTTTTCGGGTCTTTCAGTTCCGGGAACTCATTCAGAACGTCTGTCATTTCGTTTCCACGTTCTCCACATCCAATGTATACAACGATATCTGCTTCAGCCCATTTTGCAAGCTGATGCTGAATAACTGTTTTACCACTTCCGAATGGTCCAGGTACAGCTGCAACACCACCCTTAGCAATCGGGAAGAATGTATCAACAACTCGCTGTCCTGTTACAAGCGGCTGACGCGGCGGAAGTTTCTTCTGGTACGGACGTCCTTTACGAACCGGCCACTTCTGTACCATTGTAAGTTCTTTGTCTCCGTCTGCTGTCTCAAGTACTGCGATAACTTCATCTACAGTAAATGTACCCGCTTTGATTTCTTTTACTTTACCTTTCATAGAAGGAGGTACCATGATCTTCTGCTGTACAACGATTGTCTCCTGTACAGTACCAAGAACGTCTCCGCCTTCTACCTCATCGCCAACTTTTGCAATCGGAACGAACTCCCATTTTTTATCTCTTTTCAGAGAAGGAACTTCGACACCGCGCTTCAGGCTGTTTCCACCGGATACCTTCATGATATCATCAAGCGGACGCTGAATTCCGTCATAAATACTTGTGATCAGACCAGGTCCTAATTCTACTGACATAGGTTCGCCGATGGATTCTACCGGTTCTCCTGGTTTTAATCCTGATGTTTCCTCATAAACCTGTACTGAGGCCTCATCCCCATGAATTTCAATGATCTCACCGATCAGACGCTGATTACTTACACGCACAACGTCATACATATTAGCGTCACGCATTCCTTTGGCGATAACCAGCGGTCCTGCAACTTTTTTAATCGTTCCCTTACTCATTTGGACTAATCACCCACTTTCCTATTCATCACCAAATAGAATATCTGAACCAACTGCCTGCTCGACGAATTTCTTAACTGCGTCAACACCTGCACCTGTATTTCCTGATACACCCGGAATCTGAATAATTGCCGGAAGTTTCTCAAGACGATATTTATCTATTTCGTGTTCCAACACAGCTGCCAGAGCTTCTGTAATATAGATTACAGCGTATCCTCCTTTAGCAAGCTGCGTTAACTGTTCTGCTGCCTTCTCCGGGTCCGTAACCGGATATGTGTCAAGACCCAGTGTGGCAAAGCCGTAAATACTGTCATAATCGCCAATTACTGCAATCTTATACATACATTTCCCTTATCCTTTCCCGGATAGACTTCTCCGGAAGCCCATTGAGCTTACCGGAAAGAATAATTCTCACCGTTTTAATTTCATTTTCTCTTGCGATTACATATGCAACAAGAGGACCAATTGAAAATGGATTCCGAATCTGAGGCTTAATCGTCTCAATGATCCGGTTATCACACCAGCACTCAAATGCTGACGGAGATTCCTTCAGTGCTTCGGCTCCCTGTGCATACACAGTTCCGCCTAAATATTCCTGAATTGCTTCCATTCCATTCAGCGCCGCATGGGCAAGATGATCGACACTTAATGTGCCGCACTCTGCCATAGCCTTTTTCATAAATTCCAAAGATTTTGCGGTCTTCTGCGAACGAACTGCAATCTTAATATCTGCAACGGCCACTGTAGACTCTGCATATTCTCTGATCAGATCATCTTCGGCCTTCATACCGGCTGCATAAATAGCATCCAGTGCAGCTTTATCAATCATGATATCGCATAACTGTCCGTCTCTTGTATGCAGAAGTGTGTCATAAGCCTCTCTCGCTGCCTGTGCCATGAATTCCGGAAGTCTGTGAAATTCTTTGCTCTTTACAATATCCAGCATCTCTTCGCCGGAAATTGCTGTATCCTGTACAAAGATATCCAGATGTTCCAAACCGCTGACTGCTGCTTTTACTGCTGCCTTCAGGTTCTGGAACAGATCCGGATATGACAGTACGTCAAAGACTGACATATCATCTGCCAATTCTCTCATCAGTTCCCATGTTTTTTCACGCTCGCGTGTCAGTATCGCCTCTGCCTCCATTGGAGTATCTGCATCTCCCCAACCTTTCTCAGACAAAAACTGCAGACACTGCTGTTCCGTCTTACATGTGAGAAGCTGCTCAATCACAGACTTTGAAAATAATGACACTTCCTTCGCTCTGATTCGCGCAACCGCATAGGTGTATTCCTGTTTTGCCATAAGCCAAATCCTCCTTTCGCGGAATGCGCTTTATAAAAATAATATTTTCTGAACTTTGTCCTGTAATTCATCTTTCTGAGAATCAAACAGCGCTTTGAATGTGCAGTTTTCTTCGATGCCTCCATATACAAGCACAAAACCGCCTTCTATCTGTCTGCTCTCTTTTGAAAGGGCAAGTGTTCCGCCTTTTGCGGCGGCAATCTTCTGGATCTCTTCTGCGAATCCATCCGGCATTCTTTCAAGGTCTTTTGCTGAGAAAATGACCTCTCCATCTTCTGCCAGCGCAAATTTATTCAGCATTGCTTTGATTGTTTCAAAATACTCTGTGTCAGATTTCTGACAGAAAGTTGCATATGCCTTGTCGAGGACAGCAGCGATCATTTCCTGCTTCGTCTCCAGAATTTTTGTTCTTCTGGAAAGATCTGCGGAAGATTTAACTCTGTCTTCGTAATTCTTCACGTCAGCTGCAGACTTTGCTGCAATCTTCTCAGTTTCCTTAGCTGATTCTTCTCTTGCTTTCTGCAGGATTTCTTCTGCTTCCTGCTTTGCATCCTGAATCTTTTCGCCTGCGGAGTTGTTCGCCTCTTCCAGAATCTGGTTTACAATTTTATCTAATCCAGCCATCCTTGAACTCTCCTTCTTTGATTTCTATATTTACATTCTTGATTCCGCTGCAAATTAAACCGGAATAGCACTTACTGCTAAGATAGAGATCAGAAGAGCAAGGATTGCGTATGTCTCAACCATTGCCGGGAACAGCATAGCTTTACCGAACTGCTCTGGTTTCTTTGCTACGATACCGATAGATGCTGCTGCTGTTTTTCCCTGATATTTTCCAGAGATAAGACCTACGATACCGATTGGAAGACATGCTGCAAGGATCAAAAGACCTGTTTTTGGATCGATTGATGCCGGTGTTCCGCCTAACAGACCAATCTTAGATAATGTGATGAATCCAACAAGCAGACCGTAGATACCCTGTGTACCAGGAAGCAGCTGCATGATAAGTACTTTTGCGAACTTACTTGGGTCTTCTGTTACAACTCCTGATGCAGCCTGACCTGCGATACCAACACCGATTGATGATCCTGCACCTGCTAAAAATACAGCTACTGCTGCTCCTAATAAAGCATAAACTAATCCTAATTCACTCATGATATTATTCCTCCTTAATATCAACATATTTTGTTTCTTGTTTAAATGGATTAAACGGGCGTCCGCCGCCTTCGTAAAATTTACCGAAGAACTCTACGAACTGTAAACGGTTCGTGTGCACATATGCACCTAATAAGTTGATTGCCATATTCAGTGTATGACCAACAACAAACACAACAAGGAATCCGATCATTCCGATGATTCCACTTCCAAACATACTTCCCATCTGGTTTACTACAGAAGCGATAACTCCTGTTGCAAGTCCTAATGCAAGTAAACGAGAATAAGAAAGCACATCACTCAGCCAACCTGTAATATTGTACAGATCATAAGCGCCAAGTGCGATACGAAGTCCAAAATTCTTATTGCTTCTTCCTGACATCAGTACGATACCGGCTGCACCAACAATAGCCAGTACTTTCGAGAGCATTGCGATTGCCGGCGGGAATACGATATTCATCTGAGTCATTGATACGAAAATCTGGCTTGGAAGCAGCATTAAGATCAGACCGATCAGCAGCATATACCAAAGAACAACATCACAGATAAAATCCATGTATTTTTTCTCTTTGATACACAGATAACCTTTGATTCCAAGTCCTGTAAAGAGGTGGATCACACCAAATGCCAGAGAGTAGATCAAAAGCTTCATTGGGTCTTTTAATGGTTCAAACCATAGGGGTGGTACGGTTACTTCATGACCGAAGAATACACGAGAGACAACAGATACTACGTCTCCGAATATACCTCCGAACATTAATCCCCAGAATAATGTGGAGAGTCCACAATATTTAAACATACGAATGGTTTTCTGCATTCCCTCACTCATTCTCGGGAATTTCTTTAATACAACTGCACATGCGATAAAAACAATAATTCCATA
This sequence comes from uncultured Lachnospiraceae bacterium, assembly GCA_958446945.1. Classification (GTDB taxonomy): domain Bacteria; phylum Bacillota; class Clostridia; order Lachnospirales; family Lachnospiraceae; genus UBA9414. The sequence goes on from CAUCYJ010000004.1 coordinate 18,143, forward strand.
TGCTGCATCAGAAAGCATAAGTCCAAAGAAGAAAATATAAAAGATCGACATAATTGCTGACGGATCTATCTCTCCCTTCTTCGGAAGTCCGTAAGATTCCAGAACGCCTTCTACAGATCCTGCAATCTTATTGTTCTCCAGGAGAACCGGCGCTTCCTCTTCATCCGGAATATCTTCGACATCAATTACAATATCATATTTCGATTCCAGTTTCTTACGAAGCGTATCCACTTTCTTTTGCGGAATATAACCGCTGATAAAGAATGTATCTCTTGACTGCGGAAGCTGTCCGAGTACTTCATATTTCTGAGCACGGACTCTGAAATAATCTGAGATTAATTTCAGATCATCTCTGGCAACTGCCATTTCTCTGATCTGATTTTCAATCTGTTCATTCTCTTCTGCGATTTTTGCTGCACTTTCTTGTAATTCCTGCTTAAATTCACGCGGAATTTTTCGGATATTCTGAGCTGGTCTTGAAAAACCGATGCTTCGAAGAGCTTTTTCAAACTCTTTCACATCTTTCTTCAGGCAAACTGCCGCAATACATGTCTGATCGCTGTCGGATGAAATCATCTGAATATCCATCGCTTCCAGCTCCGGCTGCGCCTCAGCTATCTTTGTGTAGATATCATCAAGCGTTACCTGACTGTTAATACTTCCAATCAATACTGCAGCATCTTTTGTTCCCTGAATATCCATCGGAACATCCAGGTCAAGCCACGGAGTCAGCGCTTCAATCTGGTTCTCCACCTTCACGATTGCTGCCTTGTTCTCTGCAAGCTTTTTCTTCAGACCAAGTATTTCATTGGCTGTATAGATAATCTCGTCTTTTCGTTCTGCCGTCTCATCATAAACTGATTTATCAATGAGAGCTTTGCCTTCCAGTGAAGAAAACATTGACGTCTTCTCCGGTGCAAATTCCTGCAAAACTTCAAGTGCATTATCTGCCAATGTCGCATTCTTATCAAATGTCTGACGGGATTCTACCGTATCCATCTTCTGAAGAGAATGTTCTTCTTCCGGAAAAGATACATTTACTTCCAACGCCCCAAAAGCCTGAAGTTCTTCCAATATTGCTTTTCGCTTTTTCTTCAATGCACAGATACTAAATCTCTGCATTTGCAATACTGCCATTACCAACTCCTCCTTTCTCTATTTTTTTTAGTTTGAAACTGCATTTTCAGGATTGTATTTATTTTAGTACAAAATTTGTAGCTAAAAAAATACAGCGGTTAATAAAGATTTGAAATCACCATCTCAATGGCTTTATTCTCTTTTTCCGCTGCCCTCTGCTTTAACGCTGCAATTTCTTTTTCTGTTTCGGAATCAAAAATCTTCATCTCACTCTCAGCTTTGGCTTTTGCTGCCTCAAGCGTTTCTGCTGCGTGTTTACGAGCTTTTTTTGCTTCCTCTTCCTTTAGAGTTTTTGCATCCTGATTTGCCTGTTCTCTTAAGGAAATCACTTTTTCATCGGCCTCTTTAAGAATAGTTTCGGCCTTATTCTCGGCATCTTTGACTGCCTTGATTGTTTCCTGTAACACACAATCACCACCCTTCGTATTAACTAATACTATCACACCGTTTTAATTTTATCAATCAGTTTTAGTAATTTTTCACAATTTTAATATTTGACTTTTTTATTTAACAAATCTTTTAGACTGGAATGTTTCTACCACTCCAGCCTATGCAAATGTCCCTCCAGATTCATCCCTGCAAAACCATTCTGTCGAAGCGCCTCATAAAGAACAACAGCAACTGAGTTGCCAAGATTCAGCGAACGAATCTCTCCAAGCATTGGAATCCTAATACAGTTTTCCTTATGCTGTACAAGGATTTCCTCCGGTATACCTGCACTTTCTTTTCCGAACATAATATAACAGTCTGGCTCAAAATTCACTTCTGTATACACATGAACTGCTTTTGTTGTTGCCATATACATTTTTTCCCTCGCTGCCGGATTCTTTTCCAGAAAATCTTCATAGTCAATATAGGTTGTTACATCAAGATCATCCCAATAATCCATTCCCGCACGCTTAATCGCTTTTTCATTTAATCGGAATCCTAAAGGTTCGATTAAGTGCAGTCTCGTTCCGGTAGCTACACAAGTTCTTCCGATATTCCCCGTGTTAGCCGGTATTTCCGGCTCAAATAAAACAATATTAATCATGCTTTTTCTCCTTGCGTAATTTTATAATAAATCGTTCCAGTCTGGAAATTGCTTCCTTTAAGTCGTCTAGCGAATATGCATAAGAAATTCTAAGAAAACCTTCTCCGCAATCACCAAATGCTGTTCCGGGAACAACTGCGACTTTCTCTTCTTCCAAAAACTTCAGTGCAAATTCTTCTGATGTCATGCCAAATTCTTTGATACACGGAAATACATAAAATGCTCCGAATGGTTCAAAACACGGTAACTCCATACGCTCAAATTCGTGCATCAAAAACCGTCTTCTCTGATTATAGGCTTCGCGCATTTCTTCTACTTCCTTCTGACAGTGGCGCAGACCTTCAATTGCCGCATATTGACTATTCGTAGGCGCGCACATAATTGCAAATTGATGAATTTTAATCATCTGCTCAATAATCTCTTTCGGCCCACAGGAATATCCAAGGCGCCATCCTGTCATAGCAAACCCTTTCGAAAATCCATTGATCAGAATCGTCCTCTCCTTCATCCCCGGAAGCGCTGCAATAGATACATGTCTGTCTCCATAAGTAAGTTCTGAATAGATTTCATCAGAAATGACATAAAGATCATATTTTTCCACAAGCGCTGCAATTGGGCGAAGATCTTCTTCTGTCATGACAGAACCTGTCGGATTATTCGGAAATGGAAGTACAAGAATCTTTGTCTTTGGCGTAATGTATGCTTCCAGTTCTTTCGCAGTTAATTTAAACTGATTTTCATTTTTCAGCGGAATCGTTACCGGAACACCACCTGCCAATTCAGTGCATGGCAGATAAGAAACATAACTCGGCTGAGGAATCAGCACTTCATCACCCGGATCTAACATTGCCCGGAGGGCAATATCAATTCCCTCGCTTCCTCCAACCGTTACAACAACTTCATTTGCCGGATTGTATTCTACATTCACTGTGCGTTTGAGATATTTCACAATTTCTTCTTTCAGTTCTTTTAATCCTGCATTAGACGTGTAAAATGTGCGCCCTCTTTCCAGAGAATAAATTCCTTCTTCCCGAATCCGCCACGGAGTATCAAAGTCCGGCTCTCCAACCCCAAGGGAAATCGCATCTTCCATTTCACTTACAATATCAAAAAATTTACGAATACCGGATGGTTTTATTTCTGTTACAACTTTTGATAATGGATTTCTCATTACAGACTCACCGGCATCCTTTCTTCCTTCTCTTTTGCATTCATAATTGTTCCGTGATCTTTGTATTTTTTCAAAATAAAATGTGTCGCTGTAGAAATCACTTCATCGATCGGAGAGAGTTTATCAGAGACAAACTGTGATATTTCCATTAAAGTTCTTCCTTCAATCGTAACAAGAAGATCATATGCCCCGGAAATCAGATACACAGAATTCACTTCCGGATAATTATAAATACGCTCCGCGATCCGCTCAAACCCTCTGTTGCGCTGCGGAGTTACCCTCACTTCAATCAGCGCTGTAACAGAATCTGTTCCGGCTTTTTCCCAATTGATCAGTGTATGATAACCGCAAATAATATTTTCCTTCTCCATCTTAGCGATCTCATTTACAACAGTTACTTCGTTCGTTCCAAGCAGAACTGCCAGTTCACTCGGATCAACTTTACTGTTCTTCTCCATGTATTTTAAAATCTGTGTTCTCATATCCATTTCGCATTCCTCCTGTCTATGCTTCTTTCTCATCCGCAAACAGCTTCATAAGTTCATCTGCTGCCGGACGATCCAGATAACTGACTTCTTCGCCTCGCATTAGAATTCTGTCATTGCCGTCTGTAAACTTTCCAATTACTGCTGCCGGAATATGTGCCATGCGAAGTTCCTCTGCAAGTCCCACACCATCCTCTGCCGCAATCAGCAGACATCCGGCAGATGTTAGTTCATAAGGATTCCAATGACAGAACTCGCATATTTCCACAGTTTCTTGTCGGATTGGAAGTTCTCGCATCTCTACGCACATGCCAAGATCTGCAGAATCTGCCATCTCCCAGAGTGCGCCAAGCACCCCTTCTTCTGTGATTGTATGCATTGCTGATGCTCCATACTTTCTTGCAATCTCAGCTTCTTTTTGTACAAATAAGTACTTCTTCCAAAATTCTGTCTGCTTCAAAAACGCCGGAACAAACCGCTCTTCCAGTTCTTCTTTTCGTTCTTCTAACGCGCGCAGCGTTCCTTCCATCCCGATCCACTTTGTCAACACCAGCTCCTGACCTGCTTTCGGGTCAGAAATCCGACACATTTCTTTCTCTTTCACAAGTCCTGCTGCTGTAACACTTACAAGTGTTGTAGAGATAACCGGACAGATTTCCACTTTCACATCCGCAATCTGGAATCTCTGCTCTTCTGCCGCCTGTTCCATCTCAGCAATCATTGCTTTTAGCCTTGATTCATACGCATAGGCTGTCAACATGATCCTTGCACTCACTCCAACCACTGATGCTCCATGAGCCGCCAGATCATTTGCTGCCGCTGCTATCGCATAAACTCCCAAATCTTTCTGATTTCCATATCTTACCGCCTCCGCGAGAAGTATCGACTCCCCTTCTCCCGGTTTCATCCCCCAGCACGTCTCTTCCACCGTCATATCCGGGAAAATTTCCTGCCGTTTTGATTTCAACTGTTTTAACACAGATCTCTTTCTTACAGTCTGTGTCACTTTCCCTAGTTTCATCCTCGTCCCCCTTATATGGTCTGTTAATTACATCAAATACGGAATAATCATTGTCAATACCATTGCCACAATTACAATTAATGTAATGACCGCAACCATCTTACGTGTTTTTTTATTAAAAAAGTTCATGGATTTTTCACCTCCGATTACTTATTTGCCATTTTATACTCTTTGCCGTCATTTTGCAAGAAATAACATGTTGCCTGATGATCTAGCGGATTTCGATCCTGATAATCAAAAAGTACATAAACCGGCTCTTCTTTTCCGCAGATATTTTCAGAAGCTCTGGTAAATTTCTCCACATGAGTCATTTTTCTCATTTGACGTTTATCATACCCTGTATATCCTCTCAGACAGACCGGTTCTTTCGCTTCTCTGTCATAGAATTCTTGAAGCCATTCTTTCGTCACAAGTGATTCTCCTGCAAAATCCGGACGAGTCTTTGCATTTTCTCTCAAGTACAGATCAAATGTCAGCAGCTCTTTGTAGAAATCTTCTTTATCAGGACAGATTTGTTTTACAAAATCCAGCAGTATCTCATATCTTGTCACTCTCGAATGACTCATCTGATGAAGCTTATGTTGTTCATAAAATACTGCCAACGATTCATACATCTGAAACGCAGAAGAAAATTCTTTCTCCAAAGCTTTCAATGTATACTGGAACTGTCCGCTATTATAATAGACTTCCACCATCTCCTCTATCCCTTTTAATTTAAGTACGTCTGCATATGGCAGCCACTTTGTATACAGTACTTCATACGGCGGCTCATTTTTATACACAAGTCCATACTCCTCTTTTGCTTTTTCCATATGAGAGCCTTTTAGTACCTTCAAAAATCCAAGCTGTAGCTGTTCCGGTTGGAGTGCATACACATCATCAAAGGATTTTCCAAAACTTTCATAATTCTCAAACGGAAGTCCTGCAATCAGGTCAAGATGCTGGTGTACATTTTTCGTTTCATTTAACTTTCGCACAATTCTTGCAACTTCTTCAAACTTCATCGTCCGGCGGATTTCCCGTATCGTTTCCGGATTCGTAGACTGCACTCCTATCTCAAGCTGAATCAAACCGGGACGCATTGATCTGATTAATGCAATTTCCTCTTCATTCAGAAGATCTGCCGAAATTTCAAAATGAAAATTTGTCACACCATTATCATGTTCCTTAATATAAGACCACACTTCCATTGAATGTTCATGGCGGCAGTTAAACGTCCGATCTACAAATTTTACCTGCGGCACTTTCGCATCCAAAAAAAATTGCAGCTCTTTCCTAACAAGATCCAGACTCCGGAAACGAAGACATTTATCTACAGATGACAGGCAATAACTGCATCGAAACGGACAGCCCCTGCTCGATTCATAATAGATAATCTTATTTTCGAACAATGTCATATCTTCGTATACAAAAGGTACTTCACTCAGATCCATGATCTCCCGCCATTCATTCTCTACGATCACACCGTCCGCCCTGCGAAATGTAATTCCGGTAACATCTTCCAGATCATCCTGTATTTTTTCCTTACCGTGATAGCAATTCAGCAATTCAAGAAATGTTTTTTCTCCCTCACCTTTCATAACGCCTGTCAACTCCGGCAGTCGCTCTAATACATTCCGACTGTCATAGGACACTTCTGGTCCGCCTGCCCACAAAACTGTTTCCGGCAAAATCTTGTGGATTTCTCTTATAAGTTCTTCCACATACCGCAGATTCCATATATAGCAGGAAAAACACAACATATCCGGCTGTCGTTTATAAAGATCCATTAGAATATCGTCTGTCTGCTGGTTAATCGTATATTCGGCAATCTCTATTTCTGATGCAAATGCCTTCGCATATGCTTTCAGACTGTACACAGCAAGATTGGAATGTATATATTTGGCATTCACTGCTGCTAACACTATCTTCATATCTCTCTCCTCCTAAAGTATTTTCTATATAGAAAAAAAGCACCCATACCGGATGCCAATTCAAAACTCTTTTCTCTTTACGTGCGTTACACTTCGAACAGTCTCCCCCGAACGTTACTCTGGCAGTAAACTCAGCCCAGGCACCCTCACAACACCCGAAAGCATCTGCTTAGTGCTGCTTCGTTCCCGACCTGACACGGTTCACAGAGTCTCGCCGCGTGAGACCCAGACATCAACGCCACTTACCAGAGGCAGCTTCGCAAAAGAAAGCCCTCCGTGTAACATCACCCCCACTATAGCGGATTGTAGGTACAAGGTACCGCTAACACCCCGGCTGCACGTTCTATTAGTATATCGCATTTCTGTAGATATATCAATCATTTTTCTCAATTTTCTCACATTTTTTCTCTTCATTTTTCGCCGCTTTTTTCTTTTCCCGCAGCTCTTTAAAAAACTCTTTCATCATCTGACTGCATTCCTCTTCCAATACCCCTGTCACAAGTTCTGCCTGATGATTAAACTGGGGTACGTCAAGAAGATTCAAAATAGATCCTGCACAGCCCGCTTTCGGATTCATACATCCAACTACGACTTTCGGAATCCGCGCCTGAATAATTGCCCCGGAACACATCTGACATGGCTCCAACGTCACATACATTGTACAGCCTTCCAGTCTCCAATCATCCAGCTTTCGGCTTGCTTTGCGTATTGCAAGCAGTTCCGCATGTGCCAACGTATTCTTATCAATCGTTCTGCGGTTATATCCTCTTGCGATCACTCTGCCTTCATATACAATCACACAGCCGATCGGCACCTCTCCAATGGCATAAGCTTTTCTTGCCTGACGTATTGCTTCTTTCATAAACCGTTCATCATCTGTAAGTTTCTTCATGATCTATTCCCCTTCCAGTTCCCTGCACCAATATCCAAAATCATTTTCTCTGTCACATTCCTGCGGCGACAGTATAATACTATCCTCCGAAATTCGGCAAAATTCCGAAAATCCAAACGAACGAGCCGCTGCTTCTTCTCTTCGATGGTAGATGCCCGGCACGCCAAGATACCGTTTTCCCTCATCTGTAATCAGCAAAAGGTGTCGATAATTATAATAACCATGAAGCAAAAAACTATTATTCGCAAGATACCAGTTCTTTTGAGACAGTTTTTTCATATCCTCTCGCATAATTTTACAATATCTCTGCTCCTGTCTGTTCTCATTGCTTTCTTCCGACTGCTCTTCTGCAACGGCTTCCGGCTCTTCTTTTCCTTCCTCTTCGGCATCCGTTCCCGGTTCTTTCTCTACAACTCCTTCTTCGGCACAGGCCTCTAATATTTCCGACACCTCTGCTTCCACTGATTCCTCCGAAGCCATATCTTCTCCCATACCGGGACGCTCCTCTCTCGGAACTGCAGGCTCCATCTGATTTAGCGGAAGCACGCCCTCATCCCACACTGCAGCATATGTACCCTGTCCATTTGTTTCAAGCATGATTCCTCTCAGCTCTTCCAAATCTGCATATGGCTCAATTTCTTCCCTGTCATAGACAAGACGGCAGCTCAAGATTGACTGCACATGTTCCAACTGTCCCATCAAAATCCCGCGGCATCTCTTTCCTTCCATATAAACAAGATACACTCTAATATCTGCATCATTCAGAAATGTTCCTCTTCCGTGTATTTGTAGCGTTCCTCCTTCCTCTCCCTGATCCACCTTTACAAACCCAACATTCCGTACTCTTTGCTCATCCTTATATTCATAAAGATACCGAATAAAACTTTCCATGCTCCTTACCTTCCCACTATTTCTTTTTATTAGTTTATTCTGGAAAATAAGGAAAAAGAACTAAGAGACCATTGCATTCATCTCCTGATACAGACGCTTCGCATAACTATCCGTCATTCCACAAATATAATCTGTCACAAGAAGCAGTCTAAGGTACAGCTTCTCTTCCTCTGACTTACCTTTTGCATGACAATGATAAGCATTTCTGTAGTTCTCAGAAATAAAAGACACAAGCCGCTTCTCAATAGAATTTAATTTCCGGTCAGTATCGTAATAAATAACTGCTCCCACAAACTTATCCATCAGAAAATGTACAATCACAGATTCTGTTACTTCCATTCTATAGATCGTATTTGTAGCGAACACTTTTTTATATGCCAGATTCCCAAGAAGTTCCATAAGTTCTTCTCCATCTGTTCCTTCAAAAAGATCTGTCTTTTTCTCTCCACCCATAATCTTATCATAATTCTTTGTAAATCCTTCCGTTGCACACTGTATCAGATAAGATTGTGCCCGTACAAGCCAGTTTTTTATCGCATACTCTGCCGGATCTTGTAAATTTTTTTCTTCTGCTCTGCAATAAAGCCGCTCCAATGTCCCTGACGCGTCAAATCCGGTCTGCATCTGCATTTTTTCCAACTCTTGTTTCAATACTTCATAAGAAACAAAACCTTTTACAAATGCATCCTCAATATCGGCTGTTTTATATGCCAGATCATCGGCTGCTTCTAAAATATAGGTGAGCGGATGTCTTCGCTTCCCTGCTCCGGTTTCCTTTGTAATCTCATCAAACAACGCTTTCTCTGCATAATAATATCCTATTTTCTTATCTTTCAAATGATCCGAAAATGGATTAACCTCTAATGATGATACCGGATATTTGATAATTGTATTTAAAAGCCCATATGTCAGATTCATTCCATATTCATCAACAAGAAAATGGAGCTTGCTCACAAGCCTCAGCGCCTGTGCATTTCCTTCAAAATGATAAAAATCCTGCTGCATCTGCTCTGTCAGTACCTCTGTGACCGGTCGCTCATAGAACATCATCTGCGGCAAATGCTCTTCAAACCATTCCCGGATCGTGATTTCTCCAAAATGCCCAAACGGAGGATTACCAATATCATGGATCAGACCGGCACACTGTACAATATTACATAGATCTTCTTTCATCTGAGCTGTAAATGTATCATCACATTTTTTACTTAATATATATTCACCGATATTCTGCCCCAATGATTTGGCAAGAGAGGACACTTCTAACGAATGTGTCAGACGCGTCCTTATAAAATCGCTTTTATCCAGCGGAAACACTTGTGTCTTATCCTGGAGCCGTCTAAAAGATGCACTTCCAATAATCCTATGGTAATCTTTCTCAAATTCACTCCGAAGATCAGAATAATTTCTCTGTCCGGCAGTTTCCCGGCACCGTTTTTCTGACAGCAGCCTTTTCCATTCCATACAGTTCCTCCTATTGACTCTTATTTAAGCCTTCCATATTAAGAAAGGATGTCTCAAATCTTCATTTGAAACACCCCTTATTGCTTCTTGCAAATACTTCCGATTAATCCAAGTAGATCGGCGGCTCATACTCCTTTCCAAGCATTGCTTTTTTACGTTCCTGATAACCGAGAAATGCCCATTCTGTCATATCTGTCCATTTATGATCCGCACGGTCATACACTTGCACATAACCAATTCTCTTTGGATGCATACGAACACTATTCGTCTCATACTCTCTTCCTGTATAAGGATTAATCTCGCCTTTTACTTCTTCTTTTGGTTCCGGTTTTCTTTCTTCTGCTGCTTCCTGTATCGGAGCCTGCACTTCTTCCCGAATCTCTGACGCCTGTTCTTCTTCACGCTCCATTTCTGTATGCGCTTTATTATATCCGCGCAGTAGCGGCTTCTTAATATATTCCTTAAAGACATTCGTTACAGCTTTTTTCTTTGCATAATCTTCTTCACTTACTCTATACTCTGTTTCGTCTGCTTCTGTGTTATCTTCCGTTACTTCTTCCTGCGCTGCTGTATCTGCTTCCTGCGTAATTTCCTCTAAAACTTCTTCTCCTTCAGGTGTTACTTCTTCTGTACTACTAACCTCTTCAGATTCTTCTTCCTCTCCTTCAGATACAGATTCTTCCAAAACTGCTTCCTGGAGCTCTTCGCTTTCCATCTGCTCTGCAGATTCTTCTGCAAAGTTTTCTTCCGAATTCTCTGCTTCTGTCTCTTCCAGTTCAGCCTGTTCTTCCTGTTCTTTCATTGCTTCACCAAAATCAGCAAGCTCGCCAATTGTCACATCTCTGACCGGACTATAGATCAGTTCCTCATGATGATTAGCTCCTGCCACAATGAATCTCTGTACAGGTCCTTCCGGATGCTTCTCCTCTTCCTGATGTATCATCTCAGCTGCATGCTCTACTTCCTGCGCTACCCGTTCTGCATCGTCATCATCCAGAATACTCAAATGAAACGGACACTCCAAAATCTCAGCAATCATTCGCATATCCTGCTCCTGAAAGTTATCTCTTCCAAGGCGCTGTGTCAGGTTTTGTCTCGACATCTTTTTCCCGGTACGTTCTTCTATCGTCTCTGCCAGTTCTTTAATCGTCATTCCCTTACGGCTTAAAACAATCTTCACCTGTTCACCAAATGTCAAATCCAACATGTCTCTTCCTCCTCCGTACTATCATATATCCATTATCCGAAACGTAATCATTTCTACATAAACCAATTATTTTCTTCTATTATTTTAGCAAATCCACTATCATTCGTCAACGCAATCGCTGTCAAATTCCTGACCGATTTCTTTCGGATCTGACAATTTTTTTCGCAAAATTTTTAATAAGTTTTTCCTAAATATTCCTCCAGTGTAAGACCTGATTCTTTTATCTTCTGTGCCATCTCCCGCCCCACATATCGGTAGTGCCACGGTTCATAGATAATACCTGTCAGAGATTGTTTTTCTGGCGGATATCGCAAAATAAAACCATATTCATAACAATGCTCCTGAAGCCATTGTGCTTCTTTAGTTTCTGCCTGCTTTGCATCAAGCTCCGCATACTGGTTTGAAACAATATCAACTGCGAGTCCAATTCCATGCTCGCTCGTACCTGGAAGTGCTACTTCCTGTGTCGTCCTCTGGTAAGCATCCCAGAAACTGCTGCCCTGATTTATCCAACCGTTGACTGTATCATTAAAAACCTGAACCTGCTTTTCCACAGACCGATAGGCAGAACATATCTGCGGCTGGCATCCGTCGTCTCTTGCTGCCGCAAGCATCGCATTCAAATCCTCTGCAATTCTCGCGTCAACACTATAACCATTCTCCACCTCTGCAAGTTCCGGCACATATCCTTCCTGCATCGGATTTTCCGCATTGACAAGCGTCATATTCCACGGAATTCCATCCTCGAACTCTTTCATACGCTCTGCAAGCGCTGCGTCTTCTCCCGCACCGCTTTCTTCCAACTGCTGATTTGCTTCCTGAAGTTGTTCCTGGATTCGGTAAAGCTTCTTCTCTGCTGCTTTGATATCAGCAGCTGCCTTTCGTTCTGCAAGTCCTTCTCCCAACAAATAGCCGGACAGTATTCCTGCCGCAATTCCTACAATTACAATTGCAGTATTCAATATCATTTTCCGTCTCTGTGCAGGCCGCATACGTTTGTAAGCACGGTGCACACGTTTTCCAAGTACTCCAAACTTTATCTTTTGTTTTTCCATATTTTCCCGCTTTCTTTTGTCTACAATATTTCTATATGAAGTTCCGGTGCAAAATCATCTTCATCTGCACACACCGCAATTTTTGCTCCTACTCCCTCTGTTTCATATTCCCGATAAAAAAATGGTTCCGAAAATTCCTCCGGACGACTAAGCAGCCTTGCTCCTGTTTCCTCGAAACCAATTTCAAACGCTCTTGGAGAAAGCGCTGTCCCAAGTCTTGTCGCTTTCATAAAACTCTCTTTTAACACCCAAAACCGATAAAATAATTCTTTTTTCTCTTCTTCTCCTGCACAGTTTTCAATCATATGAAACTCTGTTTCTGTATAAAAATGTGCTGCTACTTTTCTGCGATATTCCTTTACAACCTCAATATCACAGCCCAATTTCGTTGATTGCCTCTCATCATCTTCCATGGAACAGATCGCATACATTCCCGAATGAGACAAATTATACAGTGCCTTTCCTGTCGGATCGTATCGGCTGCGCATACGTTCTAAAAGGGTTCCTGCCCCAACGCTCTGCCATCGTCCCTGTTCTCTGGCAAGCTTGTCCGCCTTTTCCTTTCGCTCCGGCGGCAGTTTCTGATAACATTCCTGATATTTTACCTCTGATTTTAACACAGATACATCTGCCAGCCACGTTCTGATCATCGTCACGTTCCACCCTTTACTACTTTACATTGCGTCTTTATTGTATCATATCATCAAATCACTTGCAACGCACCGCATTTTCTATATGACAAAAGCACCGTCCCCGATGTACATTCATCAAAAACAGTGCTTCAAGTGCACCATCAGGGACTCGAACCCTGGACAAATAGATTAAGAGTCTACTGCTCTACCAACTGAGCTAATGGTGCAAATCGTATTCAGTTCTTAACACAAGTGATATTATATACCATAGAATTTAGAAAAGCAAGAACTTTTTTATTTTTTCTTAAAATTCCTCTTCTTCTAACAGAAAATACTTGTCGAACAATCAAAAATCTTCTATTATAAAAGAGTTAAACACAAACTCTGAAACAATATTTATTAGAAACCTACAAGGAGTATAGTTATTATGAGACTTCGTAATATTCCGCGTGCGGATGAAGTAATTTTAAATCATCCAATCGCAATAAAAAATGAAACTGCCAACCGTGGAATATGGTCTTCCGTTTTTCAAAACAATCATCCGATCCACATCGAAATCGGTATGGGAAAGGGACAATTTATTCTTACACTCGCAAAACAAAACCCTGAAATTAACTATATCGGAATTGAACGCTATTCCAGTGTGCTACTGCGTGCACTTGAGAAATACGATTCTGAAGAATTCTGTCACCTGACTAATATTCGTTTTATCTGTATGGATGCCGGAGACATTCAGGAAGTATTTGCCCCGGAAGAAATCGGACGCATTTATCTGAACTTTTCTGATCCATGGCCAAAAGCACGCCACGCAAAGCGCCGTCTGACTTCCGTTAATTTTCTTGCAAAATATGCCCCGGTTCTAAACAAAGATGGCATTTTGGAATTCAAAACAGATAATCGTCCACTCTTTGACTTTTCCCTTGAACAAATTCCTGAAGCAGGCTGGACATTACTTGGACATACCTTTGATCTTCATAACGATCCTTCCATGAATGAAGGAAATGTCATGACAGAATACGAGGCCAAATTCTCTGCTCTTGGCAATCCAATTCACAAATTAATTGCAAAACCTTAAGAATCAAATCTGCCGCAGTCGCATATCTTATTATCAAGAACGACTACGGCAGATTTTTTATGTATCATAATCATTTTCGTTTCCGCTTTTGCAGATTCCTATATAACAAACCCAAATGGAATCGATGTCTCTGTCAGCTTCAGCGCTCTTTCAACGAGGCAGCCGATGCGTTGGCACATCTTTGCTGTCGAAACAAAAAATAACAGTAAAGCAAACTTATTCTCTTATATTTTCTAAAATTCAAATACGGCAACTCCATACGGCGGCAGAGAATATGCAAAAGAATACGGTCTTCCATCACACTCTTTCTTCTTGGCCTTATATACAAGCGGTCTCTCTGCTCCGCTTCCGCCATACTTCTTATCATCGCTGTTAAGAATCAGCTTGTATTGTTTGCCTCGCGGGACACCTACACGATAATCTTCCCGTGCCACCGGAGTAAAATTGCATACAAACAAAAGATTTTTCTTATTATCCTTAGAATGTCTGATAAAACTGAAAATACTTCTGTCCTTATCATCTGCATTTACCCATTCAAACCCTTCCGGAACTGCATCCAGTTCATACAGCGCTTTGTTCTTATGATACAGACGGAACAGATCCTTTGTGAAGTTCTGCAGATATTGATGATTTTCCTCACCTAACAAATACCAGTCCAGTTCCCGCTCCTCACTCCATTCACGAAGCTGAGCAAAATCCTGTCCCATGAACAAAAGCTTTTTACCCGGATGTCCGATCATAAATGCATATCCTACTTTTAGGTTCGCAAACTTATCAAACCCAAGCCCCGGCATCTTATTCAGCATAGAACATTTCAAATGTACCACTTCATCATGAGACAACACAAGAATATATTTCTCGCTGTATGCATAACTTGAAGCAAATGTCATCTGATAATGACAACCTTTCCGGAAATACGGATCTAATTTCATATATTCTGTGAAATCATGCATCCATCCCATATTCCACTTCATACTAAATCCTAACCCGTCATCTTCTGGTTTTCCGGTTACTTTCGGCCAGGCTGTTGACTCTTCCGCAATCATCATAGCTCCCGGATTACGTCCAAGTACGCAGGAATTTAGATGTTTAAAAAACTCAATCGCCTCTAAATTCTGATTACCTCCATATTTGTTCGGTACCCACTGCCCACTCTGTTTTCCATAATCAAGATAAAGCATAGATGCAACCGCATCTACCCGCAAACCATCCACATGAAAATATTCAAGCCAAAACAGTGCATTAGCAATCAAAAAATTCTTTACTTCATTCTTACTGTAATCGAATATCTTTGTTCCCCAGTCCGGATGTTCTCCCTTCTTCGGATCTGCATATTCAAATGTCGGTGTCCCGTCAAAGTTTGCAAGTCCATGTGCGTCTCTTGGAAAATGTGCAGGAACCCAGTCAAGAATCACTCCGATTTTGTTCTTATGAAGATAATTAATCATATATGCAAAGTCTTCCGGTGTTCCGTAACGCGCAGTCGGTGCATAGTATCCCGTTACCTGATATCCCCAGGAACCATCAAACGGATGCTCTGCAATCCCAATCAACTCAATATGAGTATAGCCCATCTCTTTCACATACTCTGTAATCTCACGAGCAAACTGTCTGTAATTATAGAATCCCTCATCTTCTGCCCCCGGTCTTCTCCGCCAGGAACCGATATGTACTTCATAAATTGAAACCGGAGCCTCATCCTGATTCCATGTCTTACGATTCTCCATCCATGTATTATCAGTCCATTTTAGATTAGAAATATCCGTTACGCGAGATGCTGTTCCCGGACGCATCTCCGCATAATTAGCAAATGGATCTGCCTTAAACAACAAATCCCCATTCTGTGTCTCAATGCAATATTTATACAGCATTCCTTCTTCTACTCCAGGAACAAAAAGCGTATAAATTCCAAGTGGTTCTTCCCTTGTCATAATGTCTGCTGTCGTATCCCAGTCATTAAAATCTCCCACAACAGAAACGCGTTTTGCATGCGGCGCCCAGACTGCAAAATAAACACCGGTCTTTCTTCCGCTCTTTACCTTGTGAGCTCCCATTTTTTTATAAATCTCATAATGTGTTCCCTGACCAAACAAATATTGATCAAGTTCCCCAATTTCAAATGCTTTTTTCTTTATCTGTTTTGCCATACTCTCCACTCTCCCTGGATTTCTCTAATATACATATTATACTTTACCCCAACATAAAAAGAAAGGGTTTTGGCAAATGATTTTCTAATTTTACAAAACCCTCTTCTTTACTCCAACCGGATATTTTTATAATATTTTACAATTTGAAATCGTCCTCTTTTAAGATAATTCTGTCAGATTCATCCGTTCCTTTTTTGAATACTCTCTTTACAAGATGTTTTACATTTGCCTTCTGAGAATGAGCAATCGCAGCATCCATTACCTCTTTTACTTCTGCAACTGTTACTGCATGATCTTCTTTCTGCATCATATCAATCTTACTGTATAACGCCAGAATACCCATCTCATCAATTCGATATCCATTCTCTTTTGCATATGTCTGTCCAAATGTTACAAGCTCATCATTGATAAATACCGGGAGTTCCAATCTTGATGTAAATTTCTTTTTAAATGCCGGATTTGCATTCATCAATTTATCGAGTGGTTTTCTCTGTTCCTCAAGAACAAAAAGAAGTTCTCCCGTCTGCTCTTCCATCAATTCATTTAGTTCACGAACCGTTCTGGAATTCATTCTTCCTGCACGTTCAATAATCAGAGCACCTCCATGCAGTTTATCAACTACATCAGAAACATCTTTTTTATTCAATGCCTCACCTGTTACAATAGCAACTTTTCCATGTTTAATCTTTCTTGCCTTCTGAATTGCTTTAACAACATCTACCGCAAGAACAGTTTTACCGGTTCCTTTACGGCCGACAATAACAATATTTCCTGTGCGTGATGTTCCAAATCTCTTCTTACATCTCTTATCAGCCTCAAGCACATCTACAATCTGCTCACTCATGCCGCGCACCGGAACGAAATAAGAGAATAACTTCTTCTGTTCTTCTGTCAGACCTGCTTTCAAACCAATCTCACTCTGGGCTTCAAGATCATAGCGTCCTTGCACAACAAATCCCGTATCCAGAACAACACCGCCCGGAGAGCGCTTAATCATACTCTGCGTATCTTCAATTTCTTCGATCTCCTCAATCGGCTCTTCCTCTTCTTCAATCTCTTCTTCTAATTCCTCATATTCCTCTTCCGGATATTCGTCAAAGTCCGCTTCTTCTTCGTAATCCTCTTCCTCGTCGAAGTCCGCTTCTTCGTAGTCTTCTTCCTCGTCAAAGTC
>CAUCYJ010000005.1:0-33834 GCA_958446945.1 uncultured Lachnospiraceae bacterium
CGGACTATGAAGCGGGAAATATTGACATTGAATTTATTGAACATATGCAGTCTCAGAGAGAAGCGCAGCTGTCACAATAAAAGGCTTTGATTGAAAAAACTTGAGACTGTCGGAAAGTGGTAGGAAAAGCAGATGAATTTGAAAGAAGTATTTCAGAAAAGAAAGAATCACCTTGCTGTGAAAAAACTTTCGAAAGAAATAAATGAATGTGGAAGAACAGATGGGAAACCGGAAGTTCCGGATGGTCTGTTGAAAAAATGTAATTTTTGTAAGGCTGCTATTCTGGCAGAGGAAGTGCGGCAGAATAACTATATTTGTCCGGAATGTCACGGATATTTCCGAATGCATGCCAATCGCAGAATTGAGATGATTGCTGATGAAGGAAGTTTTGAAGAATGGGATGAAAAACTTTCAACAGTAAATCCACTTGGGTATAAAGGATATGAGGAAAAGATTGACTCGCTTCAGGAAAAGACGGGACTGAATGAAGCAATTGTAATTGGGAAGGCACGGATTCATGGAGAAGAGACTGTTCTTGGAGTTTGTGACGGAAGATTTCTGATGGCGAGCATGGGGCATATTGTAGGTGAAAAAATTACAAGAGCGGTAGAGAGAGCTACAAAGGAACGACTCCCGGTAATTTTATTTGCCTGCTCCGGCGGCGCCAGAATGCAGGAGGGCATGGTCTCATTGATGCAGATGTCTAAGACGGCAGCAGCATTGCGAAGACACAGTGATGAAGGAAATCTATATATTTCGGTGCTGACAGATCCGACAACAGGAGGAGTAACTGCAAGTTTTGCAATGCTTGGAGATATTATTCTGGCAGAACCAAATGCATTGATTGGTTTTGCGGGGCCACGTGTTATTGAACAGACGATTGGCCAGAAACTGCCGAAAGGATTTCAGAGATCAGAATTCCTTCTGGAACATGGATTTATTGATTGTATCGCAGAGCGAGGAGAAATGAAAGAACTTCTTGGAAAACTTCTGAGATTGCATAAAGCCTGTCCGAAAGAAGCAGAAGAAATAATTGCAATGTCAGAAGAGAAAAAAATAAGGGCGGTGCATTCCGGCAAAAAAACACCGTGGGAAAAGGTGCTTGCGTCCAGGGCAAAGGAGCGCCCATCAGGTTCGGTGTATATTCGTAGTTTGTTCACTGATTTTGTCGAGATGCACGGGGATCGTTATTTTGGCGATGATAAGGCGATTTTGGCAGGAATTGCTTCTTTTGAAGGAAAACCGGTAACAGTAATTGCCCAGGAAAAAGGAAATTCAACAAAAGAAAATATTGCACATAATTTTGGCATGGCATCACCGGAAGGCTATCGGAAAGCGCTTCGAATGATGAAGCAGGCAGAAAAATTCGGCCGTCCGGTTATTTGTTTTGTAGATACGCCCGGCGCCTTTTGCGGCATTGAAGCAGAAGAGCGGGGGCAGGGAGAAGCGATTGCCAGAAATCTGTTTGAAATGGCAGGGTTGAAAGTGCCGGTTCTAACAATTGTGACCGGAGAAGGCGGGAGCGGAGGAGCGCTTGCGCTTGCGTCCGGCGATGAAGTATGGATGTTGGAGAATGCAGTATATTCGATCTTATCACCGGAAGGTTTTGCAGCAATTTTGTGGAAAGACAGTAAACGGGCAAAAGAGGCTGCTAAAGTGATGAAGCTTACGGCAGAAGAGCTAAAAGAGATGGGAATGATTGAACAGATCATTGATGAGCCGGAAGTATTGACGGGAGAAAATGTAGAACTGGTTTGCGAGATACTAAGAGAAGAAATGAATAAATTTCTTGTAAAATATAGCAATTTGGATGTAGAGAAACTTTTAGAACAGAGATATGAGAGATTTCGAAAGTTTTAACAGCGGAGGTAAGTGTATGAACAGAGGAGAACCGTGGAAACTTGGAGAGCGGTCAGTGAAATATCCCCTTCTTCAAGGTGGAATGGGAATCGGAATTAGCCTTGGAGGGCTTGCCGGAGCTGTTGCGAAAGAAGGCGGTGTAGGAATTATTTCTGCGGCGCAGATTGGATTTCGGGAACCGGATTTTGACAGCAATCCGTTGGAAGCAAATCTCAGGGCCATGGAAAAAGAGTATACGAAGGCAAGGGAGATAGCACCGGATGGGATCATTGGATTTAATATTATGATGGCGATGAATCACTGCGAAGCCTATGTGAAAAAGGCAGTTGAGATTGGAGCGGATCTGATTGTATCCGGCGCAGGTCTTCCGACAGAGCTTCCCGCGTGGGCGAAGGATTCAGCGAACAAAACGATGCTTGCCCCGATTGTATCAACGGAGAAAGCGGCAAAGGTCATTTTGAAGTACTGGTGGAAAAAACATCATGTTGTTCCGGAACTTTTGATCATAGAAGGTCCGCAGGCAGGAGGGCATCTTGGATTTTCTGAAGCACAGCTTAGAGAACTGGAGCAGGAAGATTATAGAAATGAGATCCGAAAAATCCTGGGTGTAGTAAAAAGCTATGAAGAAGTGTCGGGATGCCGGATTATGACAGCGGTAGGCGGTGGAATTGATACGAAAGAAAAAGCAGATAGTGTTTTTGAACTCGGTGCAGATGCGATTCAAGTAGCAACCCGCTTTGTAACAACAGAAGAATGCGATGCGGATCAACGATATAAGGAGGCTTATCTGAAAGCAGGAAAAGAAGATATTGTGATTGTAAAAAGTCCGGTAGGGATGCCGGGAAGAGCAATTTTAAATCCATTTATGAAAAGAGTCATTGCCGGTGAAAAGATTTCTCATAGATGTCACGGATGTCTTCACGGGTGTCAGCCACAGCAGATTCCGTACTGTATCACAGATGCATTGATCCATGCTGTGAAAGGAGAGACAGATGAGGGACTGCTCTTTTGTGGTGCCAAAGCCTGGAAAGCCACACGAATAGAAACCGTAAAAGAAGTCATTGAATCTTTTTTCTAAATCCGTATAATAGAAATAAGAAAAGGATTTACAGAAACGATAAGACAATGCGGGAGATGGCGAAATGAGTGCATACGAGACGATCAATGATATACTGGTACATTTGTTTAATGAAATATGGGAATTAGAAGAGAAAGCAATCATTACAAAGGAATTTGAAGATATTACGAATAATGATATGCATGTCATTGAGGCCATTGGACTAGGTGAAGGCAATAATATGTCGACGATTGCAAGAAAGCTGAATGTAACGGTCGGAACATTGACAACAGCGATGAACAGTCTCGTAAATAAAAAATATGTTGTCAGGAGACGAAGTGAGAAAGACCGACGTGTCGTATACGTCAGCCTGACGGAAAAGGGAGAGAAGGCTTACCGTCATCACGAGGAATTTCATCACCAGATGACTCAGGCGGTGCTTGATAAACTTGGGGAAGAGGAACTTCCGGTGCTGATGAAGACGCTGGAAGGGCTGTCAGAATTTTTCAGAAGTTATAAGGCATAGTGTATTAGGAATCAGATCTTATGCAGTAATGTAAAGCCCGGAATATGGAAAAGGAGAAAAAAGATGACGGCAGAGAACGAGAGATTGCAAAAGCAGATTGCATTTATAAAAGAGATTGATAAAGTAAAGAGTATTTTTCGTCAGACATATCTGGCAGACGGCACACGAAAGGAGAATGATGCAGAACATTCCTGGCACATTGCATTGATGGCAGTGCTTTTGAAAGAATACGTATCAGAGGATGTGGATGTGGCGAAAGTTATGACAATGGTGCTGATCCATGATCTGGTAGAAATTGATGCCGGAGATACATATGCTTATGACAGTGAAGGCGCTAAGTCCAAGCGAGAGAGAGAAGTGAAGGCGGCAGATAGGATATTTGGAATCCTGCCGGAAGATCAGGGTATGTACTTCCGGGAACTCTGGGAGGAATTTGAAGCTTACGAGACGCCGGACGCCAAGTATGCACATTTGCTTGATAATTTTCAGCCGCTGCTGTTAAATGATGCGTCAGGAGGAAGAAGCTGGAACGAGCATGGAGTTCATAAGAGCCAGATTTATAAAAGAAACGAAAAAGTTCAGGAGACATCGGAGGAGATCTGGAATACGATTCAAGAGGTTGTAGAATCTCATATTGCTAAAGGAAATATCATTGAGAAATAAAATAATAAAATACTCCCCGAAAAGAGGCGCAGATAAAATCCTAAGAACTGCGGAAGCTCTTTTCGGGGATGTTTTTTGTAAAGGGGTAAATTTAGCGGGAAGATTACTTTGTTCCAATCGTTCCATTATAAAGTTGCTGAAGCTGTTCCTCTGTCAGATCTACATGGTAGAAAAGACTGAAGAATTCTCTTACAGCATCGTCTGCATCAAAGTTGAGATATTCCGGATAGAGGAGACCGGATAACCAGCGGATACCAATGATACGGTTAGGACCGGCTGGGCGGTCAATCCAGTTAAATGGTGCATTTGGAATCCCATACACTTTCCCTTCCTGAACTGCTTTTAAAGATGCAAGGTTCGGATTGTTTAAAATTGCATTGGCAGCGGAATGTCCGCTCAAGCTGGCTTTTGGTTCTCCGACTACTGCGATGACATCCGGATTCCATGCAAGAAGCTGCTCGGCAGAAATCTGGACACGGGAACCGTCCCCGAGTTCTAAGTCGGCAACATTTTCAGCTTTTACAAGGTCAATCAGCTGTGCATGATCAGATCCTTTTGGAGCTGTTTCAAGAGAGTCTTCTCCGTTTCCGTAATAGAGGCGGACTTTTTTATCTTCTGGGATTTCCATTGCGTCAATATCGTTAAATGTTTTTTCAGCATACGCAGCAAGCTTTTCAGCCTGGTCACTTACATCAAATAATTCTCCCATAAAACGATATGCATCAGGAGCTGCTTTTAAATCATCATCGACTGCGATGACTGGAATACCGAGCTGTTCGGAAAGACTATCACAGTCAGAAATCATGGCATCATTAATTGTTCCGACATTTAGAGCAATATCAGGGCCGGCTGCAATCACAGCTTCATAGTTGACAGAATCACCCATACCAAAATTCGGAAGAGTGTGATATTTTTCAAGGATGACACTTTTTTCTATTTCATTTAGATCATAATTCCATCCAAGGAGTAAGTCCGGCACAAGCGTGTATAAATAAATTGCAGCAGCAGGACCGGTAGAAAATACAGATGTTATTTTGGCAGGAACAGTTACTTTACGTCCGGCCATATCGGTAATTTCTCTTGAAGTATCCTGCGAAGCTTCCTGTTGTTTTGAAGCGTCGGTTTTTGGCTTAGATGTGCCTTTTGCAGGCTTTCCGGAACAGCCTGCAAGTGTACTGAATGTCAGGACAAGCACGAGAAGTGCTGCCAGAATCTGTTTCGTATGTTTCATATAATGTCTCTCCTTCCTTGTACCGTTATTGTATTTTTCGCATGCTATTCCTGCAATAAATTGACATAAAAATAGTGGTATGTTATACTCTGAAGAGCGAATAGTTTTTTAAAACATAACGGTTTGACTGCATTATAGTATGAGGAAAAGTGCTTGTCAAGTGTAACTTAAGAGGAGTGTGCAGTGATGCAGGAACTACAAGTAGAAATAGAAAATGAAAAACAGAGACGAAGACGATATCGTGTAATGATGACAGCAATGCTTCTAAGTCTTGGAATTGTAACTATACTGTCTTTTGGGGTTGGATATTATCCACTATCTCCGTCGCAGGTAGTAGGAGCGTT
Source organism: uncultured Lachnospiraceae bacterium (assembly GCA_958446945.1). Taxonomy (GTDB): domain Bacteria; phylum Bacillota; class Clostridia; order Lachnospirales; family Lachnospiraceae; genus UBA9414. Next base: position 5,682 of record CAUCYJ010000005.1, read on the forward strand.
CCTTTCGGGAATAGGATATGAGCAGGAAATTCTGCCACAGGCAGTTACCATTTTCTGGAAGATCAGGTTACCGAGGATTTTGTCAGCTGTGTTTATCGGGGCGTCGCTTTCAGTTGCGGGGGCGGCATATCAGGGAATGTTTCGAAACCCATTAGTTTCGCCTGATATTCTTGGCGTTTCTTCCGGTGCCAGTTTGGGAGCGGCATTTGCTATTTTGAGTGGAATGACGAACTGGGGGGTTCAGGTGTCTGCATTTACCGGAGGGATTCTTGCAGTAGCGGCATCTTACTTAATCAGCAGGCGTTCTGCTCACGCCCAGACGTTGAGCCTTGTGCTTACCGGTTCTATGATCATGTCACTTTGTAATGCCGGAGTAACGATGATTAAATATGTGGCTGATCCAAATGATGTTCTGCAGCAAATTACATTCTGGCTCATGGGAAGTCTGACGAAGACAGATCTGAATGCCTTTCGGTGGAGCGCAGTTCCGATGATGATTGGACTTGTACTTATCTTTCTTCTGCGATGGAGGATTAATTTACTTACACTGGATGAAGAAGAAGCGAAAAGTCTTGGGATTAATATTCGATATTACCGGATTATCTTTATCTTTGCTTCGACACTGCTAAGTGCAGCGGCGGTTTGTCTCGGAGGATTGATTGGCTGGGTTGGGCTTATGATTCCGCATATGGCACGAGCACTTGTAGGAGTGGACTATGGACGACTGATTCCGGCGAGCGCTATGCTTGGGGGAATTTATCTTGTGCTGATGGACGATATTGCAAGATCGCTAATGTCAATGGAGCTTCCGCTTGGCGTAGTGACGAGTATTATGGGAGCGCCGTTTTTTATTTATCTCATCATTAAACGAAAGGAGCAATAAGATAAATGTTGCTGGAAATCGAGAATGTATACGGAGGATATGGGCGAAAAGATGTGGTAAGAGGTGTAAGCTGCAGCGCTGCGTGCGGAGAAATCTTATGTCTCCTCGGACCGAATGGCTGCGGAAAGACAACGCTGTTCAGAATGATGTTAGGTTCTCTGCCGGTGCGGGCAGGACAAATCAGAATTGACGGGCAGGATATCCGCTACCTTTCTCAGAGGCAGCTCGCCAGTCTGATTGCCTACATACCGCAGTATCACACACCGGTATTTGCTTATACCGTGTTGGATGTGGTAGTTATGGGAAAAGCAGCACATATTTCAGCCTTTGACACGCCGGGAGCGAAAGAGCGTGAAGCTGCTTTTGATGCGCTTGAAAAGGTCAATGCAGTTGATCTTGCCAATAAGAAATATACAGATTTGAGCGGAGGCCAGCGTCAGCTTGTATTGATTGCGAGGGCAATCTGTCAGTCGGCGAAAGTCTTTGTTATGGATGAGCCTGCGGCGAATTTGGATTATGCCAACCATAAACTTTTGATGGAGGTTGTGGAAGAACTGGCTGGGAAAGGATATTGTGTCATTATGTCAACGCACAGTCCGGAATATCCTGCATCTGTCGGAAGCAAAGTGCTTATGATGAAAGAAGGAAAAGTGGCAGCGTTTGGAGCACCGAATCAGGTGATTACGCCGGAAAATCTGGAGACTGTATATGGCATCGAAATGGATGTGATAACAGTAACAGATCGTTATGGAACAGTGCGAAAAGTCTGTCTTCCGGTCAAATCACCGATAGATTTATAGATACAGAAGGGAAAGAATTGTGGAACGATCAAATGGCTATGATGAAGAAAGAATAAAAGAAGAAATGCTGTCTTATTTTATGTCCTTACAAGACACAAAAACATTTGGAAGACAGAGGCCTTCTGTTATAAAATGGAACGAGCGGGCGAATGTGTGGAAAAAAGAACAGAAACGTAATCCGAAAGGAGATGCACGGGCAGCAAGTGCGGTAAGATTTTTAGAGGAGAGGGGAATTCTCGGAGCAAATAGTCATATTGTAGATATTGGCTGTGGGCCGGGAAGATTTGCAGCAGCATTTGCACGAAAAGCGGAGAGCGTAGTAGGGTTAGATATTTCTGAAAATATGATTCAAAATGGCAGAGAATATCTTCAAAGTAAAGGAATTACCAATGCGGCACTTCGGATCTGTGATTTTCAGGAGTTAGATATTGACCGGGAAGGTTACAGAGAAGCATTTGACCTTGTATTTATGTCTATGACACCGGCAGTCCGAGGAGTGGAAGGACTTCGGAAAGCGATAGCAATGAGCAGAGCATGGTGCTGTCACATTTCGCATATTAGCTGGGAGAACCACTTGCAGGAGCAGATGATGGAAGATCTTTTTGGAAGAAAAATGGAGCGAAAGTGGATAGGTGCTTCGTTTTATTCGCTGTTTAATGCACTGTTTTTGATGGGATATCATCCGGAGACAAGCTATGAAAAACGCCATCAGGAGAACTTGGTTCTGGCAGATGAAGAATATGCCAGGTCAGCTATGGAACATATGCTTCCGAAAGAAGAGGTATCGAAAGAACAGCTTGAAAGAATTCACACATGGCTTTTAGAGCATGCAAATGAGTCGGGAGAAATCAAAGAAGTGATTGATTATTGTTATGGAAGGATTGTGTGGGATGTGAGACAGAAAGCGATTCGGCCTACTTACCTAAATTTAGAGGGAGTGAAAAACATATGGTGAGACATATATTTTTAACAGGAGAGAAGCAGATTGGAAAATCTACAATTTTACAGAAGGTATTAAGAGAATATGAAAAAAGTGTGGGGGGATTCTATACCGTTCGTACAAATGAATTTTTAGGAAACCAATATTCTGTGCATTTACTAAAAGCAGGAGAAACATCGCGCATAACAGAAGAAAATTTTTTGTTTCTTTGTGGAGAGAAAGATGATATGGTGGAGAAACGATTTGACTGGATTGGATGCCAGGCTTTGGAGGATGCCCAACACTGTTCGCTTATTGTGATGGATGAACTTGGACCGCATGAAGAAAAGGCAGAAAAGTTTGTTGCAGCGGTTAACGAACTTCTAAATGGAGAGGTTCCGATATTAGGAGTGCTACAAAAAACTGCAGGATGTTGTTGGCCGCAGTTCGCAGCCCATCCTGCAGTGAAAATACTGGAAATTACAAAAGAGAATCGGAATGATCCTCAGATTCTGGAGGAAATTCGGACGATCATGGGAAAGCACTAGCTTTCCTTTTTTTGATATATTTTCTGAGAAGAGAACCCACGTCCTTTTACTTCATTCACTTTGCTGATGATCATGAACGCAGATGGATCAATTCCCATTACAATCTGGTTCAGTCGTGTCAGTTCCCGATTAGAAACAACAGAAAGCACTAAAGGCTGTTCCTGATGAAGATAACCGGTTTCGCCATAAATTAAAGTAGAGCCGCGATCCAGTTCAGAAATAATCGCCTGATTAATTTCGACATATTTTTTGCTTACGACTTTGACCTGAGTCTGGGTAGTGCCAAGGAGCAGCACCTTATCAAGAACAACTGTGTAGATCATAACAAGCAAAATACCGTAAAGAATCTGATCCTTATTAGAAAAGAGCATCTGCATAAGGAGGATTGAGGAATCAAAGACGTACAAAAGTACGGACACCGGAATACCGAATTTTTTATTCAGTACAAGCGGCGGAATGTCCATGCCTCCTGTGGAAGCGCCTGCACGGATAACGATACCGATGGCAGAACCGATCATCAGACCACCAAAGATTGTGGAAAGAGCTACGTCATTTGTAAAGTTTCCAAGAGCAGGTACGTTTTCTAAAATACCTAAAATAAATGGATAGTAAAAGGTACTGATTAATGTAGTCAGGGCAAATTTTTTTCCGAGGACAATTGCACCGATAATAAACATAATTAAGTTGAAGCAGAAAACAAATACAGAGATTGGCACATGGAAATAGTGGTTTACGGTAAGAGCGATACCGGTTGTTCCACCGGTAATCATACCGCCCGGAAGAATGAACATGACAACGCCGAGAGCATAGAGTGTGTTTCCGGCAAAAATGAGTACCAGATTTTTCAGCTGATCAAAAGGATGTTGTTTCATTGTGATACCTTCTTTCTTATAGTTTTTGGTTAGTGGATTAGCAGAGTAAAGCGTGAAAAAAGACTGTCGTTAGACAGTCTTTGTAAATTTATAAATCGCTTAGGAAATGTTTTCGTTATTAATTTGTGCATACTCTCATCTCCATTGTTTACCTTGTTGACAAAATATTGCTTTATCATCAAAACAAATTTATTTTATCACAGAAATGTATTGATGTAAACATAGATCTGCTATAGAATCAAAAATAAAAGGAGGCGCGTTTTATGGGACAGATAGAAGAACTGCAGCGCATGGTTGATGAGAGTGAACGAATTGTATTTTTTGGAGGCGCGGGAGTTTCAACCGAGAGTCAGATTCCGGATTTTAGAAGCAGCAACGGATTATATCAATTAGAGTATCATTATCCGCCGGAGCAGGTTGTCAGTCATTCGTTTTTTGTACGCTATACAGAGGAGTTCTACCAATTTTATAAAGAACGTATGATGTTTCTTGATGCAAAACCAAATGCGGCTCACAGGAAACTTGCTGAGCTGGAGCAGGCGGGAAAACTAAAAGCGGTTATTACACAGAACATTGACGGGCTTCATCAGGCAGCAGGAAGCAAGCAGGTGCTGGAGCTTCATGGAAGTATTCACCGAAATTACTGTGAGCGCTGTCATGCATTTTACGACGGAGCGTATGTGAAGCAGTCTCATGGGATTCCTCGCTGTGAGAAATGCGGCAGCCTGATCAAACCGGACGTGGTGCTCTATGAAGAAAGTCTTGATGTTCAGGTAATGCAAAAGAGTGTGGAAATGATTTCATCAGCGGACATGCTGATGATTGGAGGAACGTCTCTTGTAGTATATCCAGCAGCAGGATTTGTAGATTATTTTCATGGGAAATATCTTGTAGTGCTAAATAAAGATGCGACTCCGAGAGATGCACAGGCAGACCTGTGCATCAAGGAGCCGATTGGAAAAGTACTGGACCAGATTGTCTTACGTTAAGGATAATTCCTGGATAATGTTTTGCTTTTTTAATTTGCCGGCAGTATAGAACATCGAGAGAAATACGATGAAGAAAATACCGGAAGTGGAAATCAGAACTGCTTTCCAGGGAAAGAGATAGTTGATATCAGCTCCGGTTCGAAGGATCCGGTAAAGTATAAAACTAATGAATAATGAGACAGGAACTCCGTAAAAGATAGAGCGAAGACCGTAGATGAGACATTCGTAATTCAGCATCTTCTGAAAAGATGACGGAGTCATGCCAATGGAGCGGAGCATAGCAAATTCCCGACGGCGAAGCATGAGATTCGTCGAAACCGTGTGGAATACATTCGCGATGGAAATGAGCGAAATCAATATAAGGAATCCATAAGTGAGAACACGGATCGCGGTCAAAAGATTGCGGTCCGTTTCATACTCTTTGGCGAGATTCACGATGTCTGCCTGCTTCTTTAAATCGGTATCCTGCAGCGTTTTTTGCAAATTCCAGTAAGTTGTTTTGAACTCAGGACATTTTAATAAGAAAGTATAACGTGGAGAAAACGGCTCTAGTGTATCTATATATTTGCGATACAAACTTTCCGGAAGAATGAGAGAAAGGGGTTCTTCATATCCGGAAAGTGCATCCGGGAGCTGTTCCACCTGATCCGTCAGCTTCAGGGAAGTGACATCTGCCAGATGAGGCAGTGAATCAGCTTCGGATTCGGAAGGAATTGTCAAGGTACCGAGCGTTAGTTCACTGTTTTTTGGAAAGCGAATCGGTTCACAGTCCTCATAGCGATCTGTTTCTGAATTAAAAAGTCGTATGTTGCTCGTATAAATACACTGGAGACTGTCGGATTCCAGATAGGTGTCCGGGGCAATCCCGTGTTCTTTTGCGTAGTCGGAAAATACATTGTCCGGAAACACATAGAGGCTTGCACTTAAATAATAAAACTGTTGATCTGCGGAAGAATGAAGTCCAAAGTAATTGGCTGTTTCTTTTGCAATCAGATCAGCAGGAATCGGAACACATGGGCGCATAGAACGAAATTCTTTTATTTCTTTGATACTATTGTCTTCATTCAGTATCTGCTTAAATTGCTGGATCGTATCGCTAGTCGGAGAATGAAACAGATAGCATTCCAAGTCCCATTCCGGGGCAGTCAGTACGAATGTGCCGGTATTTATAAGATAGTCGGTAAATAGAGTGGCGGACACGAAAAGAATCATACTCATAGAGAGTGACAGGATCGTTGTGCGGTATTTGCACCGGTCACGCCGATAATATTTTTGAGCCAGCATGCCTTCTGTATGAAACAGATGCAGAGTTAGCCGAGAGACTCGTACATCAGCAGGACGTAGAACAACATCTGATCTTGAATGCACTGCATCCATTGGTGAAAGGGATTGAATCCGTCTGGAAGGAATCCATGCAGAAATAAAAACAGTCATAAGTGAAGTCACGATAGAAACAATCATTGGGGCAGTTGAAATCTTTAATGGGATTCCGTAAGCTGTTCCGTGAATCCACATCGTAATACTTTCCCCGATAAAATGAAGTGTGACTCCAATTCCACCGATTCCGAAAATAAGCCCAAGAGGAATCCCGATTCCACTAATGATGAATGCCTCGAAAAAAACAGAATGACGGAGCTGGCTTTTCGTAGCGCCGATGGAAGAGAGAAGGCCAAACTGGGCGGTACGTTCCCGCAAAGAAATGGAAAAGGCATTGTAAATTAAAAGAATAGAACCGCCCATGATGAGCAGAACCAATACAACACAAAGTCCAATCAAGATTGGGAGCAAATGGCTGTGATCGCTAACACCATACCAACGCAGCAGGCTTGCGTGATAGCTCCAGGACACTGATTCAAACTCAGAAATTAGTTGTTCTGTCAACTGATAAGTGTCTTTTGGATGTTGAAAACGAATATAGGCAGAAAAAGCATTTTCCGCATCGGAAATGCGGGCATCTGAAAGTATTTTAGAAAATGATTTCGAAAGAGAACCACAGAATACTTCATGTCCGCCGCTGCCAAAGCTGCTGTTGGGAAAGTGAGAATAAGTTCCAACAATCGTAAAATCTTTTTTTATTTCAGCAGTAAGAGGAGTTGTGTTGTCATTTCCGATATCAATGTCCAGTGTCAAAGAATTTCCGGTAGACAATCCCAAAAGCTCACTATTGTAATGGGATAAATAGTCAGGAACAATAAGTTCCGAATCATTTTGAGGAAGTCGGCCGGATGACAGAGAAACAGGAAGTTCTTCCAATGCTGTGTCGGGCATACTTTGAATATAAAAATAAGGATTCGAAGGAAAACTATCTGCCAAATCTTCTGACGGAGCAGTACCAATGGAAGTTAGCACTGTTGTATGGGCAACAGAATCATTGTCTGTAATATGTTTTAAGTCATTTTCTGTCAAATTAGAGATGGACACGTGCCAGTTGCCATCTTGCTGAATCGTGTAATCAATAAGAAATTGCCGGAAACTTGCCCCGAAGGTAGTCACAGCAGTAATCATTGCAGTAGATAAAAGAGCACCAATGATTGTGAGCCATGTTCTTGTACGGTTTTGCTTAAGCGTTTTCTTCGTAATATGGTAGAAAATATTTTTCATTTTCGAATCACCTCATCTCGAATGATGCGTCCGTCTTCTAATGCAATGATCCGGTCTGCCTGCAGTGCAATCTGCTCATCATGAGTAATGACAAGGAGTGTCTGGTGATATTTTTTATTGGAGAAGCGAAGCAGCTCCATAATTTCGCGGCTGTTTTCAGAGTCAAGATTACCTGTAGGTTCGTCGGCGAGAATGATAGACGGTGCATTTAAGAGAGCGCGGCCAATGGAGACGCGCTGCTGTTGTCCGCCGGAAAGCTGGTTCGGAAGATAGTTTCTTCGTTCGGTCAGACCAAGGAGCGAGAGAAGTTCCTCCAGGCGATCGTGATTTACTTCCTGTTGATCCATAAGGACCGGAAGCGTAATATTTTCTTCCACAGTAAGAACCGGAATCAGATTATAAAATTGATAGATCAGGCCAACCTGCCGTCTGCGGAAAATAGCAAGCGCTTCTTCGTCTTGTGAATAAAGGTCGGCGCCATTGATATAGACACTGCCGGAGGAAGGCTGATCGACACCGCCAATGAGGTGCAGGAGAGTGGATTTGCCTGATCCGGAAGCGCCAATAATAGCGATGAACTCTCCTTTTTCAACGGAAAAGGATACATGATCGAGTGCCAGTACCTTGTTTGCACCACTGCCATATTGTTTTGTCAGTTGTTCTACTCGTAAAAGTTCCATAAAATATTCCTTTCTGAAATTATTTTGTTCATAAGAAAAAGATACCAGAGAGAAGTGACAGGTACATGACTCTTAAGTGACAAAATCGTCATTTGGCTAGATTGTTTTTGCAGTGTAAAAACGGATAGTAAATTTGCCGCCTCCACTAGAATCATTTCCGGCAGTGATGATTGCATTTTCTCTGGAGAGTATTAGCCTTGCAAGGGAAAGTCCAATGCCAAAGCTATTGCGCCCTGCATTTTGACCGCGGTAAAACCGTTCAAACAGATGCGGAAGATCTTCTTTTGGAATACCGGTTCCGGAGTCGATGATACAAAGTTCCGTGTAGAGCGCTGTTTGAGAAACTGTCAGAGATAATGTTCCGCCATCGGGAGTGTATTCCAGACTGTTTTTCAATACATTTGAAATTGCTTCTAAAGTCCAGGTACGGTCACAGGAAAAGGAAATGGCGTCATCACAGGAGATTTTGCAAGTTTGCCCCCGTAAATCCATAGAAATCTCCATTGGATTAAGCGCTTCTTGCAAGAAATCTTTCATTTTTACATTTGTAAATTGATATGTGATGGAACCGGCTTCCAGTTTGGACATTTTCAGAAGAGCAGTAATCAGCCAGTTAATTCGGTCAAGCATTTGATTCATCTGGTGCAGGAGAAGAAGCTGTGCTTTATCTAATGGCTGCTGTTTGAGCCGCTCTGTCATTAAATAAAGAGAGGTAAGCGGAGTACGGATCTGATGAGAGATATCTTCTAAGGCATTGGAAAGTTTCGTGCGATCCTGAGATAGCTGCTCACTCTGTTCGTGCAGGCGCACAGCCATTTTGTAAATTTCGTCCTGGAGAATAGACAGATCTCCTTCCTGAAATTCTTCCGGTGTGAGAAAAGTATCATTGTGGAGAACGGAATCAATCCGTGAACTAAGGAGACGAATATTCCGGTGTTCTCTGGAAAGGCAGCGAAAGAAGAACAGACTAAAACAAAAACTGATAGCAAGAACAAGAACAGCAGCGGCAGGCGCGATAAAAAATCCGATCACACATCCGAGGAGTGTGAAAAAGACGATTTGAAAGACAAACTTTTTTATTTCTTTGTTGCGTAATAAATACATATTATCCTCCTGATTACGTTTCAGATGGAATCTCAAGACGATAGCCGATTCCCCGAATGGTTTTGATTATCGTTGGTTCTTGTGGATTATCTTCGATTTTCTCCCGAAGCCGTTTGATATATACCGTAAGCGTATTGTCATTTACATAATCTCCGGCAAGATCCCAGATTTCTTCCAACAGAACATTTCGAGTCAGTGTTTTTCCCCGATTATTTAGAAACAAAAGAAGAAGACGGTATTCTAATGCAGAAAGAAAGAGTTCCTGTGAATTCTTTGTGACAGTACCGCGAACCGTATCGACAGAAAGGTTTCCAAGTACTGTGCCAGAAGAAACTGCTCCGGTTCTGCGAAGGACGGTGCGGATTCGGGAAACAAGTTCGCGAGGTCGAAAGGGTTTGCAGATATAGTCGTCAGCCCCCATATCAAGACCGGTCACAACGGAAAATTCGTCTGTCAGGGCAGTAAGAAAAATGACCGGAATTTGTGAAGTCTTTTTTATGGCGGTGCAAGTGCTGTATCCATTTCCCTGAGCAAGTGTAATATCAAGGAGAACGAGATCCGGGTGAAACGTCTCAAGAAGAGAGAGCGCCTGATCCTGTCCGGAAGCCGAGACAACAGAAAAACTTTCGGCAGTTAAATAGGCAGTAAGATTTTCTACGATGGAAAGATCATCTTCGATTAATAAAATGTGATAAGTCTGCATGACAGTACCTCCGTTACATTTGTTTTCGTATTCCGGCGGAATTTATTTCGGATGCGATTTTGTATGACAAGTATAGCATAAAATGAAAAGAGTGGACATGCTAAGTTTAGGTTAAGTTTTTGAGTGAGATATTGACAGAAGCATCAGAAGTGAGATAGGATAAACAACAGTGAAAAAGAAGGGAAGACAAAGACGTGATCAGGAAGAAATTTTTTATGAATGTGCTTCCGGCAATGCTGGCATTTGCATTTACCGGTATATATGCAATTGTAGATGGTTGGTTTGTAGGCCAGAATATTGGAGATAATGGATTGGCCGCAATTAATATAGCGTATCCTATCTCAGCATTGATCCAGGCAATGGCAAGTGGGATCGGAATGAGCGGCGCGATTCATATTGGAATTAGTATGGGAGAAGGGGAAAAAGAGAAAGAAAAAAGATATTTAGGAAACACTTTAATGCTGCTTGTCGTGACATGTATTTTACTGACAGCTATTTTGATTTTGACTTATCCGATCATTCTTCGTGCATTTGGAGCAAAAGGCGAATTGATGGAGATGGCAAAGATTTATATCCGAATTATTATTATCGGAGGCGTATTCCAAATATTCAGTACCGGACTTGTTCCGATTATTCGAAATTATGAAGGGGCTATGTATGCCATGGGCTCCATGATGGCGGGCTTTGTGACGAATGTAGTGTTGGACTGGTTATTTGTAAGTGTCTGGAAATGGGGGATGAGCGGCGCCGCTATTGCGACAATTGTAGGGCAGGCTGTGACAATGATTCCTTGTATTTTCTTTCTTGTTTGGAAGAAACTTCTGATCGGTTATGCAGATTACAGGCCAAAGAGTACAGTTCTGAAAGAAATTTTCCTTGTGGGAATTTCTCCGTTTGGATTGACGTTGTCACCGAATTTAATTATTGTTATTTTGAATAAAGGGGCAATAGTCTATGGGGGAGTGTCAGCGACAGCCTGCTATGCAGTCATCAGTTATGTTGTCTGTGTCGCGCAGCTTTTACTGCAGGGAGTGGGCGACGGTGCACAGCCGCTTATCAGCTTCTATGAAGGCCTAAAGAAAAGAAAAGAACTGAAACAGATTCGGTTTATGACGTACGCATTTTCAATAGTTTTGGCAGTATTCTGCATTGCATGGATGTATCTGTGCAGGAATGTATTTCCGATATTTTTTGGTGTATCAGCTTCCGTTGGGGATGAGGTCGGGGTTGTACTTCCGATTTTTCTGGCAGGACTTTTATTTTTTGCGTACACAAGAGTAACAACTGCATATTTTTATGCGATTAAGAAAAATAAGTACGCGTATCTTTTAATTTACGGCGAACCGATTTTGATGACACTTTTGATTTTGTGTATTCTCGGTCCGGTATTCGGACTCTATGGTGTCTGGTATTCTGTGCCGGTAACACAGAGTATCATGGCTGTGATCAGTTTTGTGTTGATTCAGATCGAAAAGCGGGAACATGAAAATACATGGTTTTTAGACGTGGAATCATAAAAATACGCTGTCTCCGAAAAAATTTTTTCCGGAGGCAGCGTGTTTTTTATTTAATGATTTTGTAAAGATGATCTGTCTGGAAATGAATTTATTTTCCGCAGATCTGACAGCCAAGCTGACAGCCCGTTGGTGTTCCGGCGCATCCGCCCATAGCTGTTTCGCGCAGCTCAAATGGGAGGCTTTTGCCGACACGATACATAGCTTCCGCCATTTCATCAAACGGGATTGGCTGTGTAACACCTGCCAGTGCGAGTTCAGCACAAGTAAGAGCATTAGCAACACCGATCGCATTTCGGCCCTGACAAGGAGATTCCACAAGTCCGGCAATTGGATCACAGACAAGTCCGAGTAAATTAGACAGTGCAAAGCAGGCTGCCTGCATACACATATCCGGAGTTCCGCCAAGGATTTCAACGGCAGCAGAAGCAGCCATTGCGGAAGCGGCACCAACTTCAGCCTGACATCCGGCTTCAGCTCCAGATACAGATGCATTTCTCATTAAGATATATCCAAGAGCACTGGCATTAAGAAGACCATTGTGGATTGCTTCGTCAGATAACTCATGAGTTTCTTTCAGAGCTAAAAGCACGCCCGGAAGTACTCCGGAAGAACCGGCAGTCGGGGCTGCAACAATCAGACCCATTGTGGCATTTACTTCAAGAACAGCCATGCTGTAGGCGATCGCTCTGGAGAGTGTAGGACCACAAATGTTTTTGCCTGCTTCTCTTTGCTCATTTACTTTTTTTGCTTCACCGCCAAGAAGTCCTCCAATTGATTTGCGAGGATGCTTGATTGGTTCAGTAGCTGAATTTTGCATAATCTTCAGTACAGTATCTAATTTTTCTGTGATTTCTTCATCTGTAAGAGAACCGCATGTCATCTCACGGCGCCGCATCGCATAAGAAATCGGAATTTGCTCTTTGCGGCACATTTCCAGCAATTCCTGTCCTGATAAAAAGTCCATAATCTATTCCTCCTACATCTGCACGAGCATAAGCTCTGTTACGTGCTGATTTGTTTTAATTCGGTCAAGAACAGCAGCAGGAATCTGCTCGTCAGATTCCACAACTGTGTAAGCTTTCGCACCCTTATCTTCGCGGAAGAGGCGCATAAATGCAATATTTACATTTTCCTCTGCAAGACATTGAGTAATGTGTGCGACAACACCTGGTTTATCAATCTGCTGAACAATGAGAGTACTGTATTCGCCGGTAAATTCCACATCAATATTGTTGATACGGGCAATACGGATCTTACCGCCTCCAATGGATTCTCCGCGGATAGAAAGGGTGTGGCCTTCTGTACCGATAAGATCGATATCCGCTGTATTCGGATGGTTCATAACCGTTTCCTCATCGATGATAAATTCGTATTCAACGCCCCATTCTTTTGCAAGTTCAAATGCATCACGAATTCGTTCATCATCTGTAGAGAAGCCAAGAATACCGCCAAGAAGTGCACGGTCTGTTCCATGTCCATGGTATGTTTTAGAAAAAGAACCATAAAGTGTAAAGGTTACTTTTTTTACTTCTTGGGCAAGCATTTTTCTTGCTAGAAGACCAATGGCACAGGCTCCGGCTGTATGTGAGCTGGATGGACCGATCATATTCGGGCCAATGACATCAAAAATACTTAGAAAGTTCATTATATTATCCTCCATGAAATTATTCATAAGATTAATATAGCATACTTCTTTTACTTGAAAAAGAAGTTTTAGAAAGTTAATATAGAAGAAAAAGAGTTTTTTATCATTCTTGTGTAAAGAAGATGGATGATTCGATATTATGAAACCAGAAACGAAAGGAGACATTATATGAAGTATAGACACTTAAAAGGATATCATGGCATTATCGTACTTGTGCTTAGCGCGGCGGTTATTTTTGGAATTGCACCGATATTTGGCGCAGGACTTGGAATTTACGGTTCACTATTGGGCGAATTGATGATACTGGCAGTCGCAGTAGTAACGGTACTGGCAGCCAGAGTTGATTTAAAAGAAGTATTTCCGATACATCGGCCGAAAGCTCTTGGGTTATTGGGAACATTATTAATCTGGGGAGCAACCTACGTATGTGTAATGGCGCTGACAATGCTTCTTGCTTATTTCTTTCCGGAAGAAGTGACAGGAGCAGGTGCAGGGCTTAGCGAGGCAATTCTGAGTACGCCAATGCTGATCGCAGCTGTAATTGTTGCAGTATCACCGGCAATCTGTGAGGAGGCAGTTTTTCGCGGGGTATTCCTGCATAGTCTGCAGGGAATCCGGCAGAAATGGATTGTGATCCTCCTTGTCGGTGTGATTTTCGGGGCATTTCACGGAAGTATCTGGAAGTTACTTCCAACGTCAGTGCTTGGAATGGTTATGACGTATATTGTGTTGGAGACAGATAATCTTGTCTATTCTGGATTCCTTCATTTTATTAATAACCTTCTTCCGATACTTATGATGGGAGCCCTTAGCAACACGTACGAGGCAATGGGTGGCATTGATGCAATTATGGAAGAGAGTATGCAGATCCCAATGGCGTCAGTTGGAATTTACTTTCTAATGGCAGCAGGAGCCCCGCTTGTGTTTTATATTGGTAGGTATTGCCTGAAACGAAGTGTACATGGGTATACAGAAGGTCTTTTCACAAAGAATCAGGTAAAACCGGTATTGCTCCTTATATTTATTGGTATTCTGATTGGAATCGCAGGTGTGTTTCTCATTGCCTGTTCATTCATCTTTGAAATGCCGGGAAACTTGAGTGGATTTAGTGAGATACAGGGCCTGTATTAGATAAGAGCCGGGTGTATATTGTGGATTTGGAACTTTTGAGAAAGAAGATGAAGTATACAGATAAATCAGTGTAAATTTTATAAAAATTGTGCTATAATACGAATAAATATCAATGCGAAAAGCATTTACTCACTGTTATTATTATATGGCAGGAGAACCGGAAGGAGTGACAGTTATGAAATTGATTTTTGCAGTAATTAGAGATGAAGATGCCGGAAAGGCAGTCAAGAAATTGAACGAGAATAGATTCAGTGTAACGAAGCTTATGAGTACAGGTGGATTCTTAAGAAGTGGAAATACAACACTGATGATCGGTATTGATGATGAGAACGTGGAAGCAGTTATGGATATTCTGAAAGAGGAATGTGCAAAGCGTTCTGAAATTGAAATTGCGATGCCATATATGCCGGGTGGTGTTCCAATGATGAACTACTCTTATGTTCCAATCAAGGCAGAAGTTGGTGGAGCGACTGTGTTTGTTGTGGATGTATGTGATTTTCGTAAAGTATAAATGGCAGTAAGAGTACAAGTAACAAAAGATAAAAGAAGAGCAGTGTAATGAAAGAAAGAGCAGCCGTTTCGTGATTTGAAGATCATAAAACGGCTGCTCTTAAATTTTATAGATTTATGATTGCATTTTTATAACTGTGGTCCTGCAGAAACTAATGCTTTACCGGCTTCGTTTCCTTCATATTTTGCAAAATTCTTCACGAATCTCTGTGCAAGGTCTTTTGCTTTTTCATCCCACTCAGCTGCATTTGCATACGTATCGCGTGGATCTAAGATAGCAGGATTAACGCCCGGGAGCTCTGTCGGAACTTCAAAGTTGAAGTAAGGGATTGTCTTTGTTGGTGCGTTTTTAATATCTCCGTTTAAGATTGCATCGATGATTCCACGAGTATCTTTAATAGAGATACGTTTTCCTGTTCCATTCCATCCTGTATTTACAAGATAAGCTTTTGCACCATTTGCTTCCATTCTCTTAACAAGTTCTTCAGCATATTTTGTTGGGTGCAGTTCCAGGAATGCCTGGCCGAAGCAAGCAGAGAAGGTAGGAGTTGGCTCTGTGATTCCACGCTCTGTACCTGCAAGTTTTGCTGTAAATCCAGACAGGAAGTAGTATTCTGTCTGTTCTGGTGTCAGCACAGATACCGGAGGAAGTACTCCGAATGCATCTGCAGACAGGAAGATAACATTTTTTGCTGCCGGAGCTGCTGAAATCGGACGAACGATTTTTTCAATATGCTCAATCGGATAAGATACACGAGTATTTTCAGTTACACTCTTATCATCAAAGTCAATGTTACCATTTTCGTCTAATGTTACATTTTCAAGAAGAGCGTTTCTCTTAATTGCGTTATAAATATCCGGTTCAGATTCTTTGTCAAGGTTAATAACTTTTGCGTAGCATCCGCCTTCAAAGTTAAAGATTCCGTTGTCATCCCAACCGTGCTCATCATCACCAATCAGAAGACGTTTCGGATCTGTAGATAATGTTGTCTTACCTGTGCCTGACAGACCAAAGAAGATTGCTGTATTTTCGCCGTTCAGGTCTGTGTTTGCAGAGCAGTGCATGGAAGCAATTCCTTTTAATGGAAGGTAATAGTTCATCATAGAGAACATACCTTTTTTCATTTCTCCGCCGTACCATGTATTTACAATAACCTGTTCGCGGCTTGTGATGTTGAACATTACTGCTGTTTCAGAGTTCAGTCCAAGTTCTTTGTAATTTTCTACTTTTGCTTTAGAAGCATTGTATACGATAAAGTCTGGCTCAAAGCTCTTAAGCTCTTCTTCCGTTGGCTCAATAAACATATTTTTAACAAAGTGTGCCTGCCAAGCAACTTCCATAATAAAACGGATAGCCATGCGAGTATCTTTGTTAGCGCCGCAGAATGCATCTACTACAAAAAGTCTCTTGTCAGAGAGCTCTTTTAAAGCGATCTCTTTTACGGCGTTCCATGTCTCTTCAGAAGCCGGGTGGTTATCATTCTTGTACTCGTCAGAAGTCCACCATACAGTATCTTTAGAATTCTCATCCATAACGATGAATTTATCTTTTGGGGAACGTCCTGTGTAAACACCAGTCATAACATTGACTGCGCCAAGCTCACTCTCCTGACCTTTTTCAAATCCTGTCAGATCTGCCTTTGTTTCTTCTTCGAATAACATTTCGTAAGAAGGATTGTGTACGATTTCCGGGGTTCCTGTGATCCCGTATTTACTTAAATTGATTTCTGCCATCGTATGTTACCTCTTTTCTAAAAAATATAAATATAATAAATAGGATAACCACCTGCCAATGCAGGCATTATTTAAAGTAAAGAAAGTGAATTATTTCACAATCTCAAGTTCATTATACATGATTATGGGATAAAATCAATAAAATTTCTCTGAAATGTTTGAAACCTTCGAAAATAGATGACGATTAGTGTTATAATTAATCGCAAAGAACTAACTAATCTTACAGAGGAAATGGGTATGAGTGGATGGGATTTGCGTATTGCAAAATCTCGGCATCGGTACTTGGAAATGTGACTTGGCACGAAATGGAATATCTGATAAGAGAAGAATAAGATGATATGTGATAGAAAGAAGAGACATGACAAAAGTTGTGTCTCTTCTTTTTAAGTGGCGATGCCATTACGTTTGAGTGGATGAAATCTTTATACAATCTTAATATGAAATGATATTTTACTTATACCGACTTTATATTGTTTGCGCTATGCTATAGGAACTATAAAGAACATATAAAGAAGAGGCAGAGAATTCACATGCGTTGGAAAAACAGGAAGAAGCATATCACATCTTTTCAAATTATCAGTTTGGGATTTATGGGTGTTATTTTATTAGGAAGTTTTCTTTTGACGCTTCCGATGGCGACACAGAATGGAGAGGGAGCGCCTTTTGGCGATGCGTTATTTACTGCGACATCTGCAGTATGTGTTACAGGGCTTATTATTTATGATACAGCATCCTATTGGTCTGTGTTTGGACAGGGAGTCATATTGATGTTGATTCAAATTGGCGGAATGGGAGTTGTTACAGTTGCAGTTGCAATCGCAACAATTTCTGGACGTAAGATTGGTCTGATGCAAAGAAGTGTCATGCAGGAAGCAATTTCCGCACACCAGGTCGGTGGAATTGTCCGTATGACTAAATTTATTTTGAAGACGAGTATTTTGATTGAAGTTATTGGGGCAGCGCTTCTTTCTACAGTTTTTTGCAGAGATTTTGGATTGGAAAAAGGAATCTGGTACGGAGTCTTTCACTCTATTTCAGCATTTTGTAATGCGGGATTTGATTTGCTGGGAGTGAGGGAACCATTTTCTTCGCTGACATCTTATAGTATACAGCCGATAGTGAATCTTACGATTATGTCATTGATTATTATTGGGGGGATTGGATTTCTAACATGGGCAGATATTCAGAAAAATAAATGGCATATAAAGAAATACCGGATGCAAAGTAAAGTCATTTTGTCAGTAACGGCTGGTTTAATTTTTATTCCGGCAATCTATTTTTTCTTTTGTGAATTTGCAGATATGTCAATGAAAGAGCGTATATGGAATTCTTTGTTTCAATCGGTAACTCCTCGTACGGCAGGATTTAATACAACCGATTTAACAAGACTTAGTGAGACGGGTATTTTAGTGATGATTCTTTTGATGCTTGTAGGAGGATCTCCGGGTTCAACGGCTGGAGGAATGAAGACGACGACAGTAGCAGTGCTATTTGCATCAGCAGTATCGGTGTTCCGCAAAAAGGAGTATGCTCACTTTTTTGGGAGAAGAATTCAGGAAGATTCATTAAAAAATGCATCGACGATTATGATGATGTATCTTGTGTTGTTTCTTGGAGGGGGAATGATGATTAGTTCTATTGATGGCATACCACTTCTGGAAGCATTGTTTGAAACAAGTTCAGCAATTGGAACCGTTGGTTTATCTTTAGGAATAACGCCAGAGCTTAGCGGAATTTCACATGCAATTTTGATTGGATTAATGTTTTTTGGAAGAGTGGGAGGTTTGACACTTATTTTTGCTGCTTTGGCAGAAAAAAGAAGCGGAAATGCAAGACTTCCACAGGAAAAAATTACAGTAGGATAGAAGGAGGAGTCATCCGTTATGATGAAATCAGTATTATTAATTGGGTTAGGAAGGTATGGACGTCATATTGCTATGAAACTGGATGAGCTTCATCATCAGGTGATGGCAGTTGATATAGAGGAAAAACGCGTAAATGCAGTACTTCCATACGTTACGAATGCACAGATTGGAGACAGTACCGATGAAGAATTTATAGAATCACTGGGGGTTAGAAATTTTGATCTTTGCATTGTTGCAATTGGCGATAATTTCCAGAGTTCACTGGAAACAACTTCGTTATTAAAAGAACTTGGTGCAAGTAAAGTAGTTGCCCGCGCTGCCAGAGATGTACATGCAAAGTTTCTTTTGAAAAATGGTGCGGATGAAGTGGTGTATCCGGAAAAGCAGCTGGCAGCATGGACAGCAATTCGATATACGGCAGATCATATTCTTGATTATGTTGAATTAGACTCAGAGCATGCAATTTTTGAACTCACAATACCTATGAAATGGATCGGAAAAACAGTAGGGCAGTTGGATATTAGAAACAAACATAATATTAATATCATGGCATTTAAACATGAAGGAAAAATGGACATGAATATCAAATCTACAACGAAAGTTCCAGAGCATAGTACTATGCTTGTACTTGGAAATGTAAAAAATATTCAAAAGTGTTTTCATATATAAGAGGTGAGTTCGGTGAAAGAGATAATGCTTACTTGCGTACTGGCAGTATACTGTTTATATGGCTGGTTTCAAATGCGAAAGTTGGATCAGTTTCTTGAAGAAAACTGGAAAAAAGAAGAATGATGGAGTATAGTAGCTAGTAATAAAGCAGGAGGCAAAGGTGCATGGATGAAGAAAAAAAGGAAAAAATGAAAAGAAGCCTAATGTTTTCGGCAGCAGACATTATGAAAAGTATTGGTATTCTTGCGGCTGCAAGCTGTGTGGGATTTTTATTTGAACAACTCGGATTTGCAGAGGCAAATATTATTACGGTATATGTATTTGCAGTATTGATTATTTCAGTTGTAACCGTTAATCGTGTATACAGTCTTGCTGCATCTATTGTTAGTGTATTGATTTTCAATTTTCTGTTCACCTATCCGAAATTTACGCTGCATGCATATGAACAAGGATATCCGGTGACATTTCTGATTATGTTTGCAGCAGCGCTGTTAACAGGAACATTGGCAACAAAGTTAAAGGATAGTGCAAAACAGTCTGGGAGAGCAGCATTTCGAATGAAGGTTCTGCTCGATACCAATCAGCTTTTACAGCAGGCAAGAAATCGTGAAGAAATTATCTCTGGCACAGCGAATCAAATTGTCAAGCTTTTAAACCGCGATATTATTGTATATCAAGTAAAAGAGAAATCGTTGGGAGAAGCAGTGTTTTTTCCGGCAGAGACTGAAAATTGTGAGGAGAGATTTCAGGAGTATCAAAAAGAACGCTCGGTGGCAGTGTGTGCATTTCATAATAATAGACATGCCGGCGCAACAACGAAGACATATGGTGAGGCAAAATGTCTGTATCTTGCAGTACGTGTTAGCGATGCTGTTTATGGTGTAATTGGGATTGCGATTGGAGAGCAGCCATTGGAGGAATTTGAGAGAAATATTTTGTTGTCGATTCTCGGGGAATGTGCATTAGCTCTTGAAAATGAGAAAAATGCGAGAGAGAAAGAGGAAGCTGCAATTTTGGCAAAAAATGAACAGCTTCGTGCCGATCTTTTAAGAGCGATATCGCATGACCTTCGTACACCGCTTACATCCATTTCAGGAAATGCCAGTAATTTGATGTCTAATGGAAAATCTTTTGACAATGAAACAAAACAGAATCTTTATCAGGATATTTATGATGATGCAATGTGGTTGATTAATCTTGTAGAAAATCTTCTTTCTGTTACTAGATTAGAGGAAGGGAGACTCAACTTGCATATTTCAGCAGAACTTGTGGATGAAGTTGTGCAAGAAGCATTAAGACATATCAATCGTCTTCGCACAGAACATACTATTTCTGTAGAAAATGAAGATGATCTTCTGCTTGCAAAGATGGATGCGAGACTGATTGTTCAGGTTTTGATTAATATTGTGGATAATGCAATTAAATATACGCCGAAAGGTTCACATATTTCTATTAGAACAATGAGAAATGGGGATTGGGCAGTCATCTCCATTTCAGATGATGGCCCGGGGATTTCGGATGAAAATAAAAAACAGATTTTTGATATGTTTTATAGTGGAGCGAATCAAATTGTAGACAGCCGGCGAAGTTTAGGTCTTGGATTATCGCTGTGCAAATCGATTGTAAATGCGCATGGGGGGACTATTTGTGTAGAAGATAATTTGCCTCATGGAACAATTTTTACCTTTACATTACCAGTAGAAGAAATTAAACTTCCTGAATAGAGAAGAAATGAATCATGGAGGCAGTGAAATGAATAAACCATTAATTTTGGTTGTGGAAGACGATGCATCAGTGAAAAATCTTATTACCACAACATTAAAGGCACATGAGTACCGTTATATAACTGCAGGGAATGGAGAAACAGCAATTTTGGATGCTTCTTCTCATAATCCGGATATTGTACTTCTGGATTTGGGATTACCGGATATTGATGGCGTAAAAGTCATTCGAAAGATTCGAACATGGTCTAATATGCCAATCATTGTTATTAGTGCACGAAGTGAAGATACAGATAAAATCGATGCGCTTGATGCCGGGGCAGATGATTATTTAACAAAACCATTTTCCGTTGAAGAGCTCCTCGCAAGACTTCGTGTGACACAGAGGAGACTTACTATGATGCATAATGAGACGGCAGTGGAATCCTCCGTTTTTATAAATGGAGCACTTCGAATAGACTATGCGGCAGGATGCGCTTTTTTAGGAGAAGAAGAGCTGCATTTAACACCAATAGAGTATAAATTGCTTTGCCTGCTTTCGAGAAATGTAGGAAAAGTTTTGACGCATACGTTTATTACTCAGCACGTATGGGGAAGCAGTTGGGAAAATGATGTAGCATCGCTCAGGGTGTTTATGGCAACACTCAGGAAAAAAATTGAAAAGGGGGAAAATTCTCTTCAATATATCCAGACACATATTGGTGTTGGATATCGAATGATAAAAGTAGAATAAAGTCAAAGAATGCTTCGGTGCTTTAAAAGTTCCGGAGCTGTTTTTTTACCTCTTGACATCTTCAGAGAGAAGTTTATAATATGAAAATGAATTTCATATTCAATAGGAGAACAAAAGATGATTCGAGGAAACTATCGCACAAAACAACAGAAAGATATTTTGCAATGTCTGGAGAAATATAAAAATTGCTTTAAAAGCATAGAAGATTTGATGCAGGATTTAAGGAATGAAGACCTTCATGTAGGACAGACAACGATGTATCGTGCTCTGGAACGATTTTCATTGGAAGGGAGCGTTTTGAAAATTCCTTCTGTGGCAGGGCAGCCGGCACGTTACTGCTATATTGGAAAGAACAATATGGATCGTTACGGTCGGCTTGTTTGTCTGGAGTGTGGTGAAGTAATTCCGTTGAAATGCGGATGCATGTCAGAATTTGCCGAGCATGTGTTGAGCGATCATCATTTTCAACTGGATGAACAGAACACGATTTTCTACGGATATTGCGAAGAGTGTCGCAAAAGTCAGAAAAACTAAATAGGGATGAACAGATTAGGAGCGATCAATATGTGGCAAAAAGGAGACAGAAAAATGAAGAGAGCAGGAAGAAGTGTAATAGTGGCAATGTTGGCAGCACTCATATTGACAGGATGTACTAAGGAGAAAAAGGAACAAATGCCTAAAGAAGAAACAGATAAAATACAAGTTATGGCAAGCTTCTTTCCAATGTATGATTTTGCACAAAAGATTGGCGGAGACCGGGCAGAAGTAACCAATATGGTTCCTGCAGGGACAGAGCCACATGACTGGGAGCCTTCTACAAAAGATATTCAGAAATTGGAAATGGCGGATATGTTTATTTACAGCGGAGAAGAAATGGAATATTGGGCAGAAGATGTATTAACATCTGTGGAAACTAATAAGCTGGAAGTGGTTGAGGCATCAAAAACTGTAGATAAGCTAAAAGAAGAGGGCGTATCAGACCCACATGTGTGGCTTGATCCAATGAATGCTAAGTTAGAGCTTGAACAGATAAAAGAAGGTTTTTTAAAGGTAGATCCTGAGAATAGCGAGTACTATGAAAAAAATTATGAAACTTGTGTCGACAGGTTGGAGGAGTTAGATAGACAGTTTGAAGAAATTATTTCTAAATGTGAGAAAAAAGAAATCGTTGTTTATCATGAAGCCTTTGGCTATCTTTGCAATGCCTATGGGCTTTTGCAAGTTGGAATTACCGGAATTTCTCCGGAAGAAGAACCATCACCAAAACAAATGGAGGAGGTAATTCATTTTATTCAGGAGAAAGATGTGACAACCATTTTCTTTGAAGCTTTGTCAAGTTCAAAAACGGCAGAGATCATTGCAGAGGAAACAGGAGTGAAGACGGAAATTTTAAATCCGTTAGAAGGACCGGGGGTTGGTGAGAATCAGGGAGATTATTTTTCTATTATGGAAAACAATCTGAAAGTGTTAAAAGAAGCATTACAATAGAAAGGTGAATGGCATGATGGAAGAGATAAGAATGGAGCATGTAACATTTTCTTATCAAGACACACAGGTACTGACAGATTTGAATCTTTCTGTAAAAGCAGGAGAATATGTTGTGCTGACAGGAGAAAATGGGAGCGGCAAGAGTACTTTGATGAAATTGCTTACAGGAGAACAGAAACCGGACAGTGGTATGATAAAAGTTTTTGATCATTTGGTAACGGAAGCATTCCATGATAAAAGAATAGGATATGTACCGCAGAACAGTATTAGCAGAAATCAGGGATTTCCGGCAACGGTAGAAGAAGTTATGATGACAGGCTTGTACGGAGCAATCGGACATTTCCGTTTTCCGAGAAAACAGCATAGAGAGTGGGTTCGGCAGAAGTTAAGAGAATTTGATATGGAAGAGTTTGCGAAACAACGGATCGGGGATCTATCCGGGGGACAGCAGCAGAGAGTCATGCTTGCACGAGCGATGGCAGGATGTCCCCAATTGCTGCTTTTAGATGAACCTGCAGCCGGTGTAGATGCGAATAGGGTAGAGATGCTTTACGAATTATTGCAGAAAATTAATGAAGCATCTCATGTGACGATTCTTATGATTACACATGGAGATTTGGAAAGCTGTTCAGGAGCAAGCCGAATTTTAAGACTGCGGGAAGGGAGACTGGAAACACTATGAGCATGTTAGAATATAGTTTTATGCAGAGGGCATTTCTGACGGGAATTTTGTTAGCAGTCATCACACCCTTAATTGGAATGACAATTGTTTTAAAAAGGATGTCTATGATTGGAGATGCGCTTTCCCATGCGTCTCTTGCAGGCGTGGCGTTGGGATTGATTCTTGGAATCAATCCGGTGGTAGGAGGAATGTGTGTTTGTGTGACAGCGGCACTTACAATGGAAGGAATCCGGAGAAAATTACCACGGTATGCAGAAATGTCTATAGCAATTGTTATGTCAGCCGGTATTGGATTGGCAGGAGTTCTCTCTGGTGCAGGGGAGAGCGGGGCAAATTTAAATAGTTTCTTATTTGGAAGTATTGTCTCTATCAGTCGGCAGGAAATGCTATTTGTATGTGGGATTAGTCTGCTTGTATTGTTGGCAGTGCTGCTGCTTTATAAAGAGTTGTTTTACATTGGATTTGACGAAACTGCGGCAAGAATTTCAGGAGTTCCGGTAAAACAAATTAATTTTATTTTTACAGTACTGACAGCACTAACAGTATCTGTTGCTGCAAGGACAGTAGGTGCGCTTATTGTATCTTCCATGCTTGTTATCCCGATTGCCTGCGGAATGCAGATAGGAAGAAGTTATCGGGCCGTATTGGCCGGAGGTGTGCTTGTTGCGGTACTGACAACGATAGCAGGACTCACACTAGCTTACTATACGGGATTAAAACCAGGAGGAACAATTGTGTTGTTGGAAGTGGGCTGTTTTGTGCTGCTTTTGGCAGTCAAAGGATTGAGAGAAAAGAAAGGAAACTAATTTATGGCATATGATCTTCAAAAAATTCCTTTTAGCGCATACGGTTCGTATTTTGTAATTTCTGTTCATCCAAAAGACGGGGCGCTTTATCTTAGAGATATTCATGGAGGTGATGAAGCCCCTTCTTATCTCTATCGGATAGAACTGGAAGGGTGTAATGAAATTGAAAGCTTGCATGAGAAAACCGAATTAAAGATATACAGTAAAAAAGAACCGAAAAACTATGCTTCTTTTGTTGTAGGAACAAACGGAAAAACAGATATGCTCTATGTTTGCGTGGAAGGAGTTAATCTTCGATTTTATGCAGTTGGAGGTTCTTATGACACACTTGTTCCACTTTCGCGAATGAGATATGAGCATCACTTGGCAACAAAACAGCTGAAAATTATGTTCACCTGTCAACAGGGGACTTTGATGCAAAAACAACATTGGACAGTGCAAGGCAGCAGCGATGTTATGATTACTGTGAAGGCAGGGAGCCGGATTGTACTGGAAAGTTACCGGACAGTTCCATCAGAACAGTCGTATTGCACATATGAGGAGATGAAAGAAAAACAGAGAAAATCACTTCAGAAGTGGGAAAAGAGCTTTCCAAATCCAAGGGGAAGATTTGAAGACAGCAGAAAACTGGCAGCGTATATTACCTGGATGAATTTTGTGCATGCAGAGGGAACATTAACGAGAGATGCGATGTATATGTCTAAAAATTGGATGTACAATATATGGAGCTGGGACAATTGTTTTGCAGGGATCGCCCTTAGCCATGCACATCCAGAAAAAGCATATAATCAAATGAAGTTATTTATCGATGTGCAGGATGAGAGCGGATGCTATCCGGATTATGTAAATGAAACATTTGCGTCCTATAGCTTTGTGAAACCGCCAATACATGGATGGGCATTTTGCAAAATGATGAAACAAAATGCAGCGCTGAGAGAACCTGCCGTCATGCAGGAAATGTATGAGAGTCTTATGAAAATGACAGAATATTGGATGAAATACCGCAGACATAATGAGGCGGTGTATCCGGTATATTATCATGGAAACGATTCCGGTTGGGATAATGCATCTGTATTTCATCGAGGAATGCCGGTGGAATCTCCGGATTTGGCTGCATTTCTCATACGGCAGATGGACTGTCTTTCAGAAATTGCTTCTGAGCTTGAACGGCATCAGGAAGCAAAGAAGTGGAAACAGCTAGCAGATGAGTGGTATGGAGGATTTCTGGGACGTTTCTTTGAAAATGGGAGATTGTATGCGATTGAAACAATTTCTCAAGAAAAGATTAGAGAAGGAAACAGCCTTCTTATGTATTTGCCGCTTGTAATTGGGTATCGTTTTCCGAAAGCGGTGCGGGAGCAGCTTGTCAAACAACTGTTGGAAACATTTGAGACACCGTATGGGATTGCAACAGAAGCGCCGGACAGCCCTTATTACAAAAAAGGCGGTTACTGGCTTGGACCTGTGTGGGCGCCGACAACATATCTTATGATTGATGCACTTCGGGAAAATGGATATGTTACAGAAGCAAAACGGATTGCAGAAAAATTCTGTCGTCTGACAGAAATCGGGCTCATGTCAGAAAATTACGATCCGTTTACAGGAGTAGGATATGATGATCCCGCATTTTCATGGCCATCCTGTGTATTACTCCAACTTCTTGAAGAAATGGATGAGGAGAATGTGTATAAAAACTGAATTTGTGTGGATAATAAAGATAAATTCTTGAAAAACGGAGGAAAACAGAATGAATCTAAGCGATACAATTCAGTTGCTGAAAGAGTGCAATGCAGGGAGCAAAATGGCAGTTTCTTCCATGGATGAAATGTTGGATAAAATAAAAAGTGAAAAGTTCCGGGCAATCCTTATTGCCTGCAAAGAAAAACATAGCAAATTAGGAAATGAGTTGCACGTGCTGCTGAACGAGTACAGAGAAGAAGAAAAAGATCCAAGCATGGTTGCAAAAGGAATGTCCTGGGCAAAAACGAATATGAAAATGGCAATGAACGACAGCGACGAAACCGCAGCAGACTTGCTGACAGATGGGTGCAACATGGGCGTAAAAAATTTGCGAAGATATTTAAATGATTATCCGGAAGCAGATCATCGGGCAAAAAAAATCTGTGAAAATCTCATTACTCTGGAAGAAAATCTTTCCGAGGAATTAAAAGAATTTTTATAAGCAAAATGACTTAAAGGGGGGAAGAGCGTTCTCCCTTTTTTGCTGTGAAGAAATATGTAGTAAATAATCCGGATGGAAATAATGGAATGTACGAAATATGGATGAACTATTTTAGAAAATGGTGTATGATAGAAAACAGAGGATTCACAAATCATACGAAGTAAAAGGAGAGTGGATGTTTTCATGTATTTAATAAAAAATGCAGAGGTTTATGCGCCGGAATATCTCGGAAAGAAGGATGTTCTGTTAGGCGGAGAAAAAATATTGAAAATAGGAACAGATCTTCCGGCAGAAATAGCTTATGGTGTGGAAGTGATTGACGGAACGGGAAAGGTTCTGATGCCGGGGCTTATTGACAGCCATGTACATATTCTTGGCGGTGGAGGAGAAGGCGGCGCTAAGACAAGGACCCCTGAAATTATGCTTTCCAATATCATCGAGGGCGGTGTAACAACTGTGGTAGGTTGTCTTGGAACCGACGGATGTACGAGAACTATGGAAAATCTTCTTGCGAAAGCGAAAGGTCTTGAGGAGGAAGGAATTACAACCTTTGTTTATACAGGTTCTTATCAGGTACCGGTGCGAACCATTACCGGAAGTATCATGAATGACATTATTTTGTTTGATCGGATTATTGGAACAGGAGAGATTGCCGTTTCGGACCATCGTTCATCACAGCCAACAAAGGAAGAATTTGAAAAAATTGTTTCAGAGACAAGAGTAGGGGGAATTCTTTCGGCAAAAGCCGGTGTAGTAGATATCCACATGGGAAGCGGAAAGAGAAAAATGGAATTACTCCGCCATATTCTTGAGAATACAGAAATTCCGGTATCTAATATGCTTCCAACTCATGTGAACCGCAGCCGTGAAATGATGACGGAAGGAATCGATTATGCCAAAACATACGGTGGTTATATTGATCTTACAACAAGTTTCGATGTCGAACATACAACGACAGATGAAGTGAAAGCAAGTAAGGGACTGAAAGAAGCGTTAGAAGCAGGAGTTTCTTGTGATAAAATTACATTTTCTTCCGATGCACAGGGAAGTCTTCCGGTTTTTGCATCGGATGGTTCTTTTGCAGGATTGGGTGTAGGATCGATTACCTCTCTTTATCGTGAAATGAAAGATGCCGTATTGCAGGAAGGAATTGATCTGGAAAAGGCTTTAAAGGTTGTAACTTCAAATCCGGCAAGAATTTTGTGCCTTTCTCAAAAAGGGAACATTGAAGAGGGAATGGATGCGGATCTTGTTTTAGCAGATCAGGACACTTTGGAGATTGATACGGTATTTGCAAGAGGACAGCAAATGATGTCAGGAAAAGAAATTCTTGTAAAAGGTACATTTGAATAAATGATAAAGAACAGAAAA
>CAUCYJ010000006.1:0-33504 GCA_958446945.1 uncultured Lachnospiraceae bacterium
ATATCATTTTGCGATGAAAACCGATATAATTCA
Organism: uncultured Lachnospiraceae bacterium; assembly: GCA_958446945.1. Taxonomy (GTDB): domain Bacteria; phylum Bacillota; class Clostridia; order Lachnospirales; family Lachnospiraceae; genus UBA9414. The sequence continues at coordinate 34 of CAUCYJ010000006.1, forward strand.
CTGACCAGTTCCATTACAACAATATAATGCTGCTGCAGCGTCCTGTTCCGCACTGCAATCTGATTCAAATACTGATCCACGGCTTCACCGATTTCTTCCTCCGTTCCAAGCCGAATCATTTTAAATAAATGTGTAAAAACTTCTGTGTCTGTTCCAGTCTCTTTCTCACTCATTTCCCTCGGTGCAATCTCCTTCATATTGATTGCTCTATTTGCCCCGTAAATAGCTCTGTATGATACAGCTTCTCTCGCACTGCTGTAAGATTGTGCCAGTTCCAGCATATTGCTGCATACAAACCCAACTCCAACTGTGACAACTGCTCCCATCATTCGTTTCACATATCGGCAAAAGCGATCACACTCATCTGTCAGACGGGATACTTCCTGCTCCGTCGAAAGCTGTGCAATCAGCACTGTATTACTCAAATAGGAAAAACATTTTCCTCTCCAGACTTCCGCCAAGCGCTCTTCCGCCTGTTTCTGCACTGCTGTAAATAAAAGCAGCGGATTCACTCCATCGGGAATTCGGCTGGATGACGTATGAATCACAAGACAGCAATAAAAAGGACCTTCCATTGTAATCTGATAATCTTTAAGATATTTCGGAAGTTCTTCCTGCTGAATCCGCCCCTCAATCAATGTAGAATAAAAATTTACCTGCAATAACGGCAATGATTCCAGATAATAATTCTGTAAAACTTCCACATTACGTTTTTCACTGATTTCCTGATCTAATTTCTGTTTCAAATGAGAAAATACATTGGTCAGTTCCACAGAATTTACCGGCTTCAGAAGGTACTCCTCCACTTCCAAATGTACAGCCTCTTTCGCATATTCAAATTCATCAAATCCTGTAAAAATCAAAAGCTTCGTTGCCGGAAATTCCTCTTTGATCCGATGCGCCAACTCCATTCCATCTACATAAGGCATCTTAATATCTGTCATTACCACATCCGGCTGATATTCTTCCACCATTTCAAACGCTTTCACTCCATTATTCGCATAACCGATCACAGAAAATCCAAGACCTTCCCAATCGATTTTTTTCATAATGACCTGAATGACCTCTTCCTCATCATCTACAAGAAGCACTGTATATTTTTCCATAACTGTTTCTCCATTGTTTTTAATATTTATTATTATACCAGATGTATATTGAAATAGAAATCCCGGACAAAAAAAAGAGCCAGAAATCTGACTCTTTTTCATTATATCATAATTATTTTTTCTGAACATATTTCAGACAGTCAAGTGTTACTGCCACAAGGATAATGATACCTGAGAATACGAACTGAAGGTTTGTATCAATACCAAGGATTGTAAGAGAGTATGTAAGTGCTGTAAAGATAAATACACCAACTACTACGCCTGAAATCTTACCAATACCACCCGTGAAAGATACTCCACCAACTACACAGGCTGCGATGGCATCCATCTCCCAGCCCTGTCCATAAGCTGCTGATCCTGAACCAACCATTCGCATACATTCTAGCCAAGAACCAAATCCATACAGAATACCTGCAAGCATAAATGCACCAACAGTTACCCAAAATACAGAAATACCAGAAACAGCTGCTGCTTCCGGATTACCTCCGACTGCATACAGATTCTTACCAAAGCTTGTTTTATTCCAAATGAACCATACGATTGCAATAGCTGCTACTGCCCAGAGAATGATTGTTGGGAATCCATTGACTCTAGGAATCACCATGTTTGGAATTGTCGGCTCAATTGCACCGAAAGATACACCTTTTGTTGCATAAGTAATGAGACCAAAGATTACAAGCATATTCGCCATTGTTGAAATAAATGGATGCATTTTAAACTTCGCTGTAAAGAAACCGGCAATTGTTGTAAAGAATGTACAAAGTACAACACATACAACAAGAGCCAGAATCATTCTTGCACCGATAGACATCTTCGTAAAATCAAAAATATGTCCAAATACAGAACCTGTATTCACTCCCTGATGCATGATAATTGTTGCTGTTGTCATACCCATACCTACCATACGTCCGATGGAAAGGTCAGTACCTGCAAGAAGAATCAGACCGGCAACACCAAGTGCAAGGAACATTCGAGGAGATGCCTGCTGAAGTATGTTAAGTACGTTATTGTATGTCAGAAGCGGAGCTCCTTTGATAATCGGTGTGATGATACACAATGCAATAAAGATTAAAATAATTGCAATATACAATCCATTCTGCAATAAGAATGATCTTCTGTTGAATGTATACTTGTAGTTTTCCCATTTCTGTGCTCTTGTCTCAAGAAATGTAAACTTAGACATACGCAGTAAATCAATTAAATGGAACTTAAAATTATATGCGGCATGTCTTCTGTCTTTGATTTCCTGAAGATTTTTCTGATACTGAAGTTTCGCATCAAACAGACGGTTTTTATATACATAATTCTCGTCTTTAATCTCCTGGTGATCTTTTAATTTAGAAGCAAGTTCCTGATGTTCTTTCCCAAGTTCTGCTACTTTTAAGCGGTATTTTTCTTTTGCTGCAACTTTTTCCTGAGCACAGCTTGCTGCGACTGCCTGATAATAATCCTTATCAAAATGTGCTTTCAGATAATTTTCTGCCTCTGAAATTAATTTTGCAACCTCAGCCTTATGTTTGGATTCTACTGCTTTTGCCTGTTCCAATTCTTTGTGTGCAGCAGCAATTCTGTGTTCGCGTTCTTCTTTTGTCAGGCTCTTATCTCTTTTCATGGTATCAATAGCATTCTGCATTGCAACCACTTTATCTGTACCGTCTGCTCTGAGACCGTCTATCTTTGCCTGAATCTTACCGATATGATCCTCGATCGGCCTGCGCAGTTCTAATTCCTGCTCTGCCGTAAGAATCTTGTTGTTTTCATTAGCCATAACTTCAATCTCCCTCATTTATAGGTATTTTGCACTGAGTCTTAAAAGCTCTTCCTGATTTGTCTCTTTTGTATTTACAATTCCGGAGAGGTGTCCATTGGACATGACTCCGATACGGTTAGTAATTCCGAGGATCTCCGGCATTTCAGAAGAAACAACAATAATTGTCTTACCCTGTTTTGCCATGTTAATGATCAGTTCGTAAATCTCATACTTAGCACCGACATCGATACCTCTTGTCGGCTCATCCATCATAAATACCTGCGGCTCTCTCTCCAGCCATTTACCAAAGATAACCTTCTGCAGCTTACCACCAGAGAGGCTGGCAATCATATCATCCGGTCCCATACACTTTGTATGCATAATCCGAATCTCATCTGCAGTTGCCTTTACCATCTTGGCTTCTGAAAGAGCAATTCCTGATTTATAATGATTCAAATTGGCAATCGTCGTATTAAACGTCAAGTCCTCTTTTAAGAACAGACCATTTGCTTTACGCTCTTCCGTAATCATTGCAAATCCGTGATCCATTGCTTCTTTTGCACTGGCAAAGTTCATCAGATGTCCATTGAAATATACTCGTCCAGCTGCTCTTGTCCGTACTCCGAAAATCGTTTCCAGAAGCTCTGTTCGACCAGCTCCCACAAGTCCATACAGACCAAAAATCTCGCCTTTTCTAACATCAAATGAAATATCCTGTAAATGTGGTTCAAATTTCGTTGATAAATGCTGAATCGACAGTACAACGTCCTGTGGCTGATTATCTACCGGTGGGAAACGATTTTCAAGAGAACGTCCTACCATCGCAGCAATCAGTTCATTCATATTTGTCTCCTGAGTACTCTTTGTCATAACAAGATTACCATCGCGGAGAACAGATACTTCATCACAGATTTTAAAAATCTCGTCCATCTTATGAGAAATGTAGATCAAAGCAATTCCCTGCTCTTTTAACATATTCATCATTTCAAACAGTTTATCAACTTCCTGGACGGTCAGGGATGATGTTGGCTCATCAAGAACGATTACTTTTGAATTATAAGAAATTGCTTTCGCAATCTCACACATCTGACGCTGTGATACAGACATATTCCGCATCGGCTGTGTCAGGTTCACTGTCATTCCAAGCTTTCTGAACAATTCAGAAGCCTCTTTTTTCATTCGTCCTTCATCAACGATTCCCAGAGAATTTACCGGATAACGTCCAAGAAATAAATTGTCAACTACATTTCGCTCCAGACACTGGTTCAGCTCCTGATGAACCATCGCAATACCATTCTCAAGGGCATCCTTCGGTCCGGAAAAACTCACTTCTTTTCCATCAAGGAAAATATTACCTTCATCTTTCTGATATGTTCCGAACAGGCACTTCATCATTGTAGATTTTCCTGCACCGTTCTCCCCCATAAGTCCCATGACTGTTCCGCGTTTTACATTCAGATTGATATGATCAAGAACACGGTTACGTCCAAAGGATTTGCTCATGCCGCATATCGATAAGATGATATCATCTTTCTTATCTGCCATTATTCTCTACTCCTGTATTCGTTAGATTTATTCTGTCCTACAAGAGGATATTAGGGAGAATCTCTTCTCCCTAATAAGTTATGTCCTCTTTATTGTTGCATCTGTGATTACTGATTCAGTAAGGATGTGTAAGAAGCTGCGTTGTCTGTCTTAACCATGTTGATTGCGAATGCATCATACTGTCCAGGGTTTCCAAGACGGTTTGTGATATTAGATTCTGTCTGGCCATCTCCACCGATGTACTCAACTTCAAGATTAAGAAGTTTATCATAGTTCTGAAGCAATGGCTGATATGTAGAACTTAAGAAGTTGTCTGCTGCATTGTAGATGTTAAGCCATACTTTCTTAGTAGGGTTTTTCTCTTTATCAAGCTGATTAGAAACCGGCTCGTAGATCTTTGTAGAATCTGTAAAGTCCTGATAGTTATCTGCTGTTACAGCTACGTTTAATGCATAGTAAGAACGTTCTTCTTCTCTGTATACATAAACATCATCTGAAAGAACATTTCCTGCTTCATCTTCTGTACCGATACCTGTGTCAATGTCTACACCATCAAGTGCGTTACGAAGAACACGAAGTGTTAAGTAAGCCTGAACGTCTGCATGCTGGCTGATTGTTCCGCCGTATCCTTCTGCGATTGCTGCAACTGCGTCGCTGTTTGCATCGTATCCGAATGTCGGTACCTTATTATCTTTTGACCATGCATTAAACATTGACATTCCCATACCATCGTTGTTAGATGCAACTACATCGATCTGATCTCCAAAAGAAGATGACCATGTTCCGATAGAGTTACCTGCTGTTGCTGCATCCCATGTAGAACCTGCAGAGTTCTTCATTTCCTGAGAAGCAAGTTCACGAACAACATATTTCTTTCCGTTTACTTCCAATTCTCCGTCTTTAACTGCTTTTGCAGATCCGTCTGTGTTTGTACCGATCGGATCACTGTTGATGTTTCCATCTTTTTCTACTGCTGTTCCAAGAGCTTTACGAACACCTCTTGTACGAGCGATAGAGTCATTGTGTCCGATATCACCGATTGCAAGTACATATCCGATTACACCATCGCCGTTACGGTCAATCTTATCAATGTTTGCTTCGATATAATCTTTAACCATTGTTCCCTGAAGCTCAGCACCCTGATTTGCATCAAATCCTACATAATATGTATCTTTATTGAAGTTCAGCGCTGTCTTGTCCAACTCTCCTGTAGAACTGTTAGATGGCTGACGGTTAAACCATACTAATGGTTTGTCTTTGTTAGCAACTTCTGATGTTTTTGTTTCGCTTTTTTTATCTCCTCCATCAGAAGTATTTCCGCCTGAACCACAAGCTGTAGCTGATACAGCTAATGCTGCTGCCATCATTAATAACGCAATTCTCTTTTTCATAATACATGATCTCCTTCCATTACGCTTCACGTTTTGTTGATATTGCCAGTATAATGGAATTTTTACATAGAAGACATAGAAATTTTTTCTTTTTTCATTGAATATTTTTCAAGAATGATTGTTGATATCCAATAATTTTTTATACTTTATATGGAAATCCTTGTATAAAAATATCGAATTGTATCAAAAAACAGAGTTTCCGCATATACACACGAAAACTCTGTTCTTTTAATTTTCCATGACTTGACTATAACAGTCCTCCGATTGCAACGAATAACGGTGCAAATACCAAAGAAATGATTGTCATAAGTTTGATCAGGATATTGATAGAAGGTCCTGAAGTATCTTTGAACGGGTCACCTACTGTATCTCCAACAACACCCGCTTTATGAACTTCACTTCCCTTTCCGCCGTAATTTCCGGCTTCAATGTATTTCTTAGCATTATCCCAAGCTCCACCTGAGTTACTCAGGAAAATTGCAAGAAGAACACCTGTAACAAGTGCACCTGCAAGAAGTCCGCCAAGCGCATCTGCACCTAATACAATACCTGTAAGGATCGGAACAACAACTGCAATGACACCTGGTTTGATCATTTCTCTTAAAGCAGCTTTTGTAGAAATATCTACACATGCTGTATAATCCGGTTTCCCTTTTCCTTCCATAATTCCCGGAATTGTACGGAACTGTCTTCTTACTTCTTCAATCATGCTGTAAGCAGCTTTTGAAACAGAATCCATTGTCCATGCTGAGAACAGGAATGGAAGCATACCACCAACAAATAATCCGATGATAACACGCGCATTTAAAATATCAATATTCTCAAGTCCAACTGTAGATGCGTATGATACAAACAGAGATAACGCTGTCAGCGCTGCAGATCCGATAGCGAATCCTTTACCCATAGCTGCTGTTGTATTACCAACTGCATCAAGCTTATCTGTAATCTGTCTTACGGAATGATCAAGACCTGACATCTCAGCGATACCTCCGGCATTGTCAGCGATCGGACCGTAAGCATCAACTGCAACTGTAATACCTGTTGTAGAAAGCATACCTACTGCTGCAAGAGCAATTCCGTATACTCCAAAGCACTGATATGCAATAAAAATACCAACACCGATGAATAAAATCGGAGCGCATGTAGACTGCATACCTACAGAAATACCACTGATGATTGTTGTTGCAGGGCCTGTCTGAGACTGTTCTGCAATTCTCTTTACGAAACGATACTCATCAGATGTGTAAACCTCTGTAATAAATCCGATCAGGATACCAACGATCAGACCGGCAATGATTGCCATAGCTGCATTGAAGTTTACAAAGAACAGCTTACTCATTACAAGAGAAGCAATAATTACAATGATACCAGATACATATGTACCCATCTTTAATGCGGAATGTGGGTTTTTCTTCTCGTCTCCACGTACGAAGAAGCATCCGATGATTGATGCAAGTACACCGATCGCCGCCAGCATCAGCGGGAAGAATGCTCCCTCTGCTTTATAGGAAAGAACACCAAGTGTTACTGCTGAAACAATCGCACCAACATAAGATTCAAACAGGTCTGCTCCCATACCCGCAACGTCACCTACGTTATCACCTACATTATCTGCGATAACTGCCGGGTTACGCGGATCATCTTCCGGAATTCCGGATTCTACTTTACCAACAAGGTCTGCTCCAACGTCTGCTGCTTTTGTATAGATACCTCCACCTACACGGGCAAACAGCGCAATTGAAGATGCACCTAAGCTGAAGCCTGACAGTACAGATACATCTCCTGTAATAACATAGATTACTGTACATCCAAATAAGCCAAGTCCAACTACACACATACCCATAACTGCACCGCCTTTAAAGGCAATTGCAAGGGCACTAACCATACCGCCTTTTCTTGCGGCATTTGCTGTTCTGACGTTCGCACTAGTAGCAACATTCATTCCGACATAGCCGGCTGCTACTGAGAACAATGCTCCGACAACAAAGCAGATTGCTGTCACCCAGTTCTGAAGTCCCAGACCGATCAGGACAAAAAGAACGAGTACGAACACGATCAGCACACGATACTCTGCAAATAAGAATGCTTTTGCGCCTTCTTTAATTGCAGAAGAGATTTCTTTCATTCTGTCTGTTCCAACTTCTTGTTTCCCTACACTACTTGCAAGGTAAGCTGCGAAGAGGAGTGCCAGAATTCCGACAATCGCTGCAAAATAGTTCATTACATTTCCTCCATTTCATTTCATTCATTAGTAACTTTCACACAGACTAACCGTATTAGTGTAACACATACGGTTTCAAATGTCTATATGCAGACCATATATTTTTTGTACCATAAAATTAACCAACTGTCAATGCTTTTTAGGCTTCCTCTCTGCGCAAAATGTCAAATTTTTCTGCTTTTTTGTCTAATTTAATAAAAAGTTCCTGTTTTGGATGCGGTGCGCTCTCTTGTTCCTCGCCATCCATATTCACGATACGTTTTACAGTTGTCCGCACATTTTCTCCATTCGGCTTCATAATCTCAATCTCTTCCCCGACAGAAAATTTATTGCGCTGTTCGATTCGGTACATCCCGTCACATTCTTCTCCTACAATCCCCAAATATGTGTATTCTTTTACATAGGTGTTATTATCATAAATCTGTGCTTCTTCATCCGGTTTTCCAAAGAAAAATCCTGTAGTAAATTTTCTGTAAGTACAGTTCGAAATCTGATCTAAATACCACGGCATATTTTTCCGGTAAAGCTCCACATCTTTCTGACAGTCATCAATTGCTTTACGATATGTCCTTGCCACCGTTGCTACATAAAGCGCTGTCTTCATACGCCCTTCAATCTTAAGGCTGTCAATTCCCGCCTCTAACAATTCCGGAATATGTTCAATCATACAAAGATCTTTCGAGTTAAAGATATAGGTTCCCCTCTCATTTTCATAAACCGGAAGATATTCTCCTGGACGCTTTTCCTCTACAACAGCATATTTCCACCTGCAAGGATGTGTACAGGCGCCCTGATTTGCATCTCTTCCTGTAAAATAATTGCTCAAAAGACATCTTCCGGAATAGGAAATACACATCGCACCATGAACAAATGTCTCAATTTCCAGATCTTCCGGAATATTTGCACGAAGTTCTTTGATTTCCTCCAACGATAATTCTCTCGCTGATACAACACGGCTTGCTCCCTGACGATACCAGAAATTATATGTGCCGTAGTTTGTATTATTTGCCTGTGTGCTGATGTGCCGTTCAATTTCCGGACACACTTCTTTTGCAATCTCAAATACCCCCGGATCTGCAATAATCAGCCCATCCGGCCGAATTTCCTTTAATTCTTGAAAATATTTCCGAACACCATCCAGATCCTTGTTATGTGCCAGAATATTTGCGGTTACATACACCTTCACACCATGCTCATGTGCAAATGCAATGCCCTCCCGCATATCTTCCATTGAAAAGTTCTTTGCTTTTGCACGAAGTCCAAAAGCTTCTCCGCCAATATACACTGCATCCGCGCCAAAAATAACTGCCGTCTTTAGTACTTCGAGGCTACTTGCCGGAATCAAAAGTTCAGGGTGTCTTGCCATGTTTTTCCCTCCTAGTTAAAGTTTTCTTGAAATTGCAACACCATCCCCAAGAGGAATGATGGCCGTTTCCAAGCGTTCATCGTGTTTCAATTCATATAAATATTCCCGCATCCGACTGTGAATCGTCCTGTTTCTCCGTTCCACAGCAAAACGCGATTCAATAATATCCCCGTCCTGAAGCACATTATCTGATACAAGGACGCCTTCTTCCGAAAGAAGTCTTATTGCTTCTGGCATATAGTTAATGTACTGCCCTTTTGCTGCATCCATAAAAATTAAGTCATAGGGACCGGAAAGTTCTTTCATAAGCTCAAGTGCATCTCCTTCCAGCAATGTGATGCAGTTTTCTTTCCCTGCACGCCGGAAATTCTCTCTCGCAATCGGAATACGCTTTTCATATTTTTCAATAGTTGTAATATGACCATTTTCCGGCATATACTCACTCATCAAAATCGCAGAAAATCCAACTGCTGTCCCTACTTCCAATATCCTTACCGGCTTTTTAATCAAAAGCAGTACTTTCAGAAAGCTCTGCATTTCTTTTCGGATAATCGGTACATAGGAAGCCAATGCTTCCTCTTCAATTTTCTCCAATATTTCACTATTTTTCCTCTCCAGCGAATGCAGATAGGAAATCATTCTTTCATCTACTATCATCGTTTCTGTTCCTTGTGTTATTTTTCTAACAACAAATGAGAACGGGACAGTATTGCATGTCCCGTCTCTAAACTTCATTTATACTTCATCGATTTATACATCCATAATGATCGGAAGGATCATTGGTTTCCTCTTTGTTCTCTTCCAGATAAAATCATTCATCGTATCACGAATTACAAGTTTAATCCGGCTCCAGTCTGCATGACGATTGGAAAGGCATCCCTCCAACGCCTGCTGAAGCACCTGTCTTGCCTCTTCCATAAGGCTTTCTGATTCACGCACATACACAAAACCTCGTGAGACAATATCCGGACCTGCAAGCAGCTGATTACTGCCACGCTCTAATGTCAATACGACGATTAAAATACCATCTTCCGCTAGATGCTGACGATCCCTGAGTACAATATTACCTACATCACCCACGCCAAGACCATCTACAAGAATCGCTCCTGTGTGTACCTGTCCACTGATTTTTGCGCCCTTATCGTCCAATTCTAATACATTGCCTGATTTCAGGATAAAGATATTCTCTTTATCAATTCCAAGCGATTCTGCCAGTTTTGCATTCGCTTTCAGATGACGGTATTCTCCATGTGCCGGAATAGCATAACGCGGTTTTACAAGAGAATAAATTAATTTCAATTCTTCCTGACAAGCATGCCCTGATACATGGGCATCCTGAAAGATTACATTTGCTCCCTTTTGTGAAAGTTCATTGATTACCTTTGATACAGCTTTTTCATTTCCCGGAATCGGGTTAGAACTAAAAATAACTGTATCCCCCGGCTTAATTGTCACTTTCTTATGAATATCAGCAGCCATTCTTGACAGTGCTGCCATAGATTCTCCCTGACTTCCGGTTGTGATAAGAACTGTTTTTTCATCCGGATAATTCTTCAATTGATCAATTTCAATTAATGTTTTATCCGGTACATTCAAATATCCTAATTCTGATGCCGTGGAAATGATATTGACCATACTTCTTCCTTCCACGACAACCTTTCGGTCATACTTATATGCAGAATTGATAATCTGCTGAACACGATCTACGTTCGATGCAAATGTGGCAATAATGATACGCGTATTCCTATGCTCTGCAAAAAGTGTGTCGAATGTTTTTCCAACTGTCCGTTCTGACATCGTAAATCCTTGACGTTCTGCATTCGTACTGTCTGACATCAACGCCAGAACACCTTTTTTCCCGATCTCCGCAAAACGCTGCAGATCAATGGCATCTCCAAACACCGGCGTATAATCTACTTTGAAATCGCCTGTGTGCACAACGATTCCAGCCGGTGAATAAATTGCCAGTGCCGATGCATCCTGAATACTGTGGTTTGTCTTAATAAATTCAATTCTGAATTGTCCCAGATTAATAGATTGTCCATGACGAACTACCTTTCTTCTCGTACACCTCAGCAGATTATGCTCTTTTAATTTATTCTCAATGATTCCCATTGTCAGCTTGGTTGTGTAGATTGGTACATTGATTTCCTTTAATACATAAGGCAATGCACCGATATGATCTTCATGTCCATGCGTAATGACAAATCCTTTGACCTTTTCAATATTATCACGCAAATATGTGATATCCGGTATAACTAGGTCAATTCCTAACATATCATCCTCTGGGAAAGCAAGGCCGCAGTCAACAACAACAATACTGTTCTCATATTCAAACGCAGTAATGTTCATTCCGATCTGTTCCAAACCTCCGAGAGGAATGATTTTCAGTTTTGAGTTGTTCTCTCGTTTCAAAAAATGACACCTCCATATATTTTTCCGTACATTAATTTTTCTTATGTGCACACATTCAACACTTATAGATGTTCAGCAAATAAAAAGCCGCTACAGCTCAATATCGACATCTTCAAGCAGCTCTTCGAACACTTTTGACACTGCTGACAGTTCTATCTCATCTTCTACAATTTCGTAAACACTGTCCGCTTCTTCTGCTTTGCTCGTATCTCTTAAAATCAGACATTCTGCGTCATCTTCCATAGAATCTGTCACAAGAATATATGATTTCCCATTTACTTTTGTCTGTTCTAACACAAAGAAATCAACAGATTCCCCTGTTTCCCCAAATTCAAATCTAATTTTCTCCATGTATTCTCCTGCTACTGTCCGTTCTGTATACTCAGGGCATCAAGATACCCCTGTAAAATAAAAACCGCTGCAATCTTATCAATATATTTTTTACGATCCTCTCTTCGAACATTACTCTCGATCAGAGTTCGCTCAGCAGAGGCAGTTGTTAGGCGCTCGTCCCACATCACAACCTCAAGTCCGGTACGTTTCTTTACCATTTCTGCAAATTCAAGAGATTTTTCTGCCCGTTCTCCAATATCGTTATTCATATGCTTCGGAAGCCCAACGACAACTTTCTCTACCTCATATTCTTCCGCTAACTGCTGAATACGAGCCAGAGTCTGCCTCAGCTTATTCTCCATCTTTCGTTCAATTGTCTCAATGCCCTGTGCCGTAATTCCGAGTGGATCACTGATTGCCACACCAACAGTCTTTGAACCATAATCAAGTCCCATAATCCTCATGGCGTTATTCCCATCCCTGATGCTCAATATATGCCTTAAGCATCTCTTCTACCAGTTCGTCACGTTCTACTTTCATCACAAGACTTCTCGCACCGTTATGACTTGTAATATAAGTCGGATCTCCTGACATAATATAACCAACGATCTGATTTACCGGATTGTATCCTTTCTCTTTTAATGCACTGTAAACAATCTCAAGAATATCTTTCGCCTGAATCTGAGGACCTGTCTCTACTTTAAAAAATTGTGTATTACTTAAGTTGCTCATCTTATCACGTCCTTTAATGTACTTCCCTCTTATTCTAATATAAATATCTACAAAATTCAATGCACAATTTGCGAATCCACCCCAAGACATTTTCTGACAATCTGATTTTGTACATTTTCTTCAGTAATAAATGCCCCGCGGATATATTCTTTCGTATGTCCTGTCCAGTACTTCTGTCCGTCTCTTATGAATTCCTCTTCCACAAGTATTTCTGCTTCTTTCCCTTCCCAGAGTGCCTCATATGCCTGGCGCTGTCTCTGATCAAGTTCCAGAAGTATCTCACTGCGTTTTGCCTTCACCTGCTCCGGTATTTGGTCTTTCATTGCCGCAGCTTTCGTTCCCTGACGTCTTGAGTATTTAAAAATGTGTGTTTCATAAAACCCAACTTTCTCTACAAATGCTCTTGACTCTTCAAATTCTTCCTCTGTTTCTCCTGGAAAGCCCACAATAACATCTGTTGTCAGTGCCGGATTAGAAAAATATTTTCTCAAGAGGATACATTTCTCATAGTATTCTGCAGAATCGTATTTCCGATTCATACGTTTCAAAACTGCATCACATCCGCTTTGCAAAGACAAATGAAAATGAGGACAAATCTTTTCAAGTCTTGACAATCGCTCGGCAAATTCTTCTGTAATAATCCTTGGTTCTAAAGATCCAAGCCGGATTCGTTTGATTCCCTCAATCTCATGAACTGCTTCAATCAGCGAGAGCAGATTTTCCCCTTCCAAATCTACACCATAAGAACTCAAATGAATTCCAGTCAATACAATTTCCTGATATCCATGTTCTGCAAGCCTGCCTACTTCTTCCAATACATCCTGCTTGCTTCTGCTTCTTACACGCCCTCTTGTAAATGGAATGATACAGTACGTACAAAACTGATTACATCCGTCCTGCACTTTCATATATGCTCTTGTATGTTCTGCCGTTTTACTCAAATTCAAGTTCTCATACTCTTTTGTATGGTGGATATCAACCAGATCTTTCATTACCTGGTGCTGATTTTTTTCTCTATTCTTTGCAGAAAACTCTTCCAATATTGCAATTAGATCTTTTTTGCAGTTATTCCCGATAACAATGTCAACACAGTCGTCTGTCTTCCCCACTTCCTCCTGTGCCTGCACATAACAGCCTGCTGCAACTACAATTGCATCCGGATTCATTTTCTTCGCCCGGTGCAGCATCTGGCGCGACTTACGGTCAGCCATATTTGTAACTGTGCATGTATTGATAATATAAATGTCTGCGCCCTCTGCAAACGGCACAATTTCATAGCCATTTGCCTCCAGAAGTTCCTGCATTGCCTCTGTTTCATAAGCATTTACTTTACATCCCAAGTTATGTAACGCAACCTTTTTCATCGTTATTTTAATTCCTTTCCACTTCGTCAGTTTGTTTCTTGACTTTTACTCCTGCTAGATTTAATATAATAATATGCAAAACTAATCAGGAGGTAATTTCCAATGAAATCAGTAAAAATTTCTTTAAATTCTATCGACAAAGTAAAATCCTTCGTGAATGATATCACAAAATTTGATTATGATTTTGATTTAATTTCCGGCAGATATGTTATCGATGCAAAATCAATCATGGGTATCTTCAGTCTGGACCTCTCGAAACCAATCGAATTGAATATTCATGGTTCTGACGGAGAGTTAGACGATGTTCTTGCTGTACTGACTCCATACATTGTTGAATAAGATGCATGATAAGAGAATGTCCGGAGACATTCTCTTTTATTCTTTTATTCTATTTTACAACAATCACTTCTGTTGTCTCAATCGCTTCTCTCATCAGCTCATCAATTTTCTCATTCAGACGTTCCTCTGATTTTCGTATTTTTCCAATATTCGGTTTTGTTACCGGATGTTTTGCAACAAATATCGTACAGCAATCCTCAAAAGGCAAGATGGATGTTTCATATGTGTCAATCTTCTCTGATACTTCCACAATTTCCTGTTTATCAAAACCAATGAGCGGACGGTATACCGGCATCGTACAGACATCGTTTGTTGCTGCAAGACTTTGCATTGTCTGGCTTGCCACCTGTCCGATACTTTCTCCTGTAATCAGGCCAAGACAATCATTTTCCCTTGCAAAATGCTCTGCAATCCGCATCATATAACGCCGCATAATAATCGTCAGCTCATCATGCGGACATTTGTCATAAATATAAAGCTGAATATCTGTAAAATTCACAACATGAAGCTTGATCGGACCAGAATATCTGGATACTAATTTAGCCAGATCTATGACTTTTTGTTTCGCGCGTTCACTTGTATACGGCGGCGCATGAAAATAAGTTGCCTCAAGCCCAACGCCTCGTTTTGATACCATATAACCTGCCACCGGACTGTCAATTCCTCCCGACAACAGAAGCATTGCCTTACCGTTCGTTCCAACCGGCATTCCCCCCGGTCCCGGAATAATCTCAGAATAAATATAAATTTCATCCCGCACTTCAATATTCAAAAGAACATCCGGTTTATGCACGTCTACACGGATCTCCGGAAATGCATTTAAAATTGCCTCTCCAAGATCACAATTAATCTCCATAGAACGTTTTGGATAGCTTTTCTTTCCTCGTCTTGACTCTACTTTAAAAGTAATCTTCTTATCCGGATACATGCGATCCATATAAGAAACAACTTCTTTTTTCAGTTCTTCAAACCCTTTATCCTCCACATGAATAACCGGGCAGATTCCAACGATTCCGAACACTCTCTGAAGACATTCAATTGCTTCATCATAGTCATAATCGCCTTCCCAGTCCACATATATCCTTCCTTGGGCTTTACTTACTTTAAATATCCCCTCCACATCTCTCAATGCAAAGCGAATCTGACGCATAAGCGCGTCTTCGAACAAATATCTGTTCTTCCCCTTAATACCAATCTCACCGTACTTAATTAAAAATGACTGAAATCTCATCTTCTGTATCCTTTCTCCGGCTATCGCCGCATATATCTTCTTAACATAGGTATACAATTATATAATGTCTGCAGTGTATAGTCAATTTCTTCTTTTGTTGTAAATTCTGACATACTGAAGCGAATCGTTGCGTCCAAATATTCTCTCGAAGTGCCAATACTCTTTAATACACTGCTGATTCCCGGGTGGTTTGACGCACAGGCAGAGCCGGAAGAGACATAAATCCCATGTTCTTCCAATGTGTGCAGAAGCACTTCACTCCGAATGCCTGCAAAGCCGGCACTTACAATATGAGGTGCCCCTTCACAGCTTGAAGGCCCATGGATAACTGTATGCTCGATCTTCTTCAGCCCTTCCTCAAAATATGCCTTCAATTCCCGCATCTTCAACACATTCGCATCTAAATTGCGGTAAATCTCCCAAGCTGCCAGGCCAATGCCTGCAATTCCCGGAACATTTTCTGTTCCTGAACGGATATTCTTCTGCTGCTCTCCTCCAAAAATCACCGGGCGGATTTTTACTCCATCCCGGATATAAAGCACTCCTGTTCCTTTCGGTCCGTGAATTTTGTGTCCACTGATTGTAAGAAGATCTATTCCGTCTTTCTTCGGATAAATATAATATTTTCCAAATCCCTGTACTGCATCCACATGAAACAGGATATTTCGGTTATAGTCTTTTACAATGGAAGCAATCTCACGAATCGGCTGACAGGTTCCAATCTCATTATTGACATACATAATAGAGACAAGGATTGTCTCCTGGCATAGAGACTGCCGAAGTACATCAAGACGCACTTTCCCTTCCCGGTCTACCGGAAGATAAGTAACCCGAAAACCTTCTTCCTCCTCCAGATAGCGGAGTGTATTCAAAATCGCCGGATGTTCGACAGAAGAGGTAATGATATGATTGCCACTTCGTTTATTTGCCCTTGCTGTTCCAATCAGCGCCAGATTATCACTCTCTGTTCCTCCGGATGTAAAGAAAATCTCTTTCTCCTGTACTTTCAGAATCTTCGCAAATCTCTGCTTTGCTTCTTTCACATAATTCTCTGCGATAATTCCCTTCCGATGCATGGAAGACGGATTGCCGTAATCTTCGCACATAACCTTTCCCACAAGATCACGCACGCAATCATATGCACGCGTTGTTGCCGAATTATCTAAATATACCTCCATGATTGTCTCCTTCTAATCGTCTTTCATTTTAGCATATGCCTATTCTTCCATAATGTTATTTTCCGGATTTTTTTCCTCCAGATGATACATCAGGATTGAAAGCATCGTAAGCCCTGCCGTCTCTGTTCTAAGGATCCTTTTCCCAAGAGTAACCGGCTTTGCTTTCTTCTCACTTGCCGCCAGCACTTCGGTCTGATCAAATCCGCCTTCCGGACCGATAAAAATCCCAATAGACTGTCCCGGTCGAATTTCCTCTATACAGTTTCTTGTATGATCCATCCCTTCTGAAAGCTCATAAGGAAGCAGCACGATATCCAAGCTATTTGCTTTTTGGAGTGCTTCCGCAAATGTCAGAACCCGTTCTACTTTTGGCACCAGATTTCTTCCCGACTGTTTTGCCGCACTTCTGGAAATCTCATTCCAGCGTTCCACTTTTTTTGCAGCCTTCTTCGCATCCAGACGGACCACCGAACGTTTCATTTCGACCGGAATAATCTCATATACTCCTAGTTCCACCGCTTTTTGAATAATCAGTTCCATTTTATCTGCCTTTGGCAGCCCCTGAAAAAGGTAGATTCTGGACGGCAATTCATTGTCTGCCGCTTCTTCTTCCAAAATAACTGCTGTTACCTCCTCCGAACTTATTTTCTGAATCGCACAAAGATATTTGCAGTTATTCCCATCGCTGATCCGAATTTCTTCACCTTCCTGCATACGAAGCACATTCTTAATATGGTTTACATCACTTCCATGAATATAGATTTTATCTTCTTCCACCTGTGCAGGCGTCACAAAAAATTGATGCATAACTACCTCTTCGCTTTCCTTGCAACAACAGATACCCATTCACCTTGATGATTCACTTCCAGTACTTCCAGTCCTGCTGCTTTTACTGTTTCAACAACTTTCGTTTCTTTATCATCTATAATTCCGCTTGTAATATAAATACCGCCCGGTTTCAGCTGATGAAGAATGACCGGAGTAAGCGGAACAAGCACTTCCGCCAGGATATTGGCTGCCACAATGTCATACTTTTCATAGCCTACGGCATCCTGCACTGTTGTATCGTCAATGATATTTCCAATCATAACTTCATACTGATCTTTCCGAATCCCATTCACTTCCATATTCTCATGAGTCGCATCAATTGCACATGGATCAAGATCTGTACCAAGTGAATGTCCTGCGCCAAACTTCAACGCTAACATTCCAAGAATTCCGCTTCCACAGCCAACATCAAGAACTTCTGCGCCTTCTGTTACATATTTGCGAATAGCACGGATACAAAGCTGAGTAGTCTCATGCATTCCTGTCCCAAAAGCAGTTCCCGGATCAATATGAATAATCATCTTATCCTCATCTTCCGGTTTTACCTCCTCCCAGGATGGAATAATTAATACGTCATCTACATAGAACTGATGGAAATATTCCTTCCAGTTATTTACCCAATCCACATCTTCTGTCTGTGACTCCTCAATGCTTCCTTCTCCAATATCGATAAACGATCTCAACTCTTCCAGTTCTCTTCTTACCGCAGCCAGAACTTCTTCTTTATCCTCTTCCTCTTCTAAATAGAAACTGATATAAGCAATTCCGTCATCCGGACCATTATCCGGCAAAATATCAACAAACATCTGCTCTTTTTCCATTGCTGTCAACGGTACCTTATCTTCAATCTCTATTCCTTGTATTCCGATCTCCATCAGAGTACTGCTAATAATATCTTCCGCTTCTGTTTTTGTTTTTAATTTAAATCTATTCCACTTCATAAGAGTTCTGATCCTCCTTTTCCCTTCTCCAAGTATATCATAGGATTCCTGTATGTTCCAATAAAATCTTAATTCCCAACAGAATAAGAATAACTCCTCCTGCTATTTCGGCCTTTTTGCTGTATTTTTCTCCAAATACATTTCCAACTTTTACACCGATCACTGATAGAATAAAGGTGACAATTCCGATAAAACTTACTGCAGGAACAATCTTCACCTGCAAAAATGCAAATGTGACACCTATTGCAAGCGCATCAATACTCGTGGCAATTGCAAGTCCAAACATTGTTCTCACATCGAGACTTTCCTGCTGTACAGCACACTCTACCGCTTCTTCACAGAAAGCTTCTCTAATCATATTTCCACCAATCATCCCCAACAATATAAATGCAATCCAGTGATCAATGGATGTAATGATTTCTTTAAACTGCACGCCAAGAAAATAACCGATCAGAGGCATTCCCCCCTGGAAAATACCAAACCACGCGCCTACGAGCATTGCTTTTTTCACAGTGCATTTTTTCATAGAAAGCCCTTTACATACTGCCACAGCAAACGCATCCATAGACAGTCCGACTGCAATCAGCAGTAACTCCACAATATTCACGACAACCACACTCTCCTTTTATGTTCTGTTTCTCAAACATCTATACTGCAAAAAAACCTATCCGCATGTCCTATATGCGGATAAGTTTTTCAGTTCAAACTATTATACAATTAACCTTTTACGCCGTCAAGTATGTCTTAGCACATCTGTGCAATCTTATACAACAACGCCTCTGTATCATTCCACCCAATACATGGATCTGTAATAGATTTTCCGTAAACCCGCTTACTGTCAATCGACTGCGTTCCCTCCACAAGATAACTCTCTATCATAACACCTTTTACAAGATGTTTCAGATCTGAATTATAATTTCTGCTGTGAAGTACTTCGCTTACAATCCGAATCTGTTCTCTGTGCTTCTTGTTAGAATTTGAGTGGTTTGCATCTACAATAATTGCCGGATTTTTCAAATCCCACTTTTCATACAATTCCATCAGACGCGCCAGATCTTCATAGTGATAGTTTGGAATACACGTACCGTATTTATCCACGCCGCCTCTTAAAATTGCATGTGCATATGGATTTCCATTTGTTGTGACATCCTGACCACGATAGATGAAATTATGTCCTTTCTGCGCTGCAAGAATGGAATTCAACATAACTGCCAAATCACCGCTTGTAGGATTTTTCATACCGATTGGAATATCCATTCCACTGGCGGTCAGACGATGCTGCTGGTTTTCCACAGAACGAGCGCCTATCGCCTCGTAAGACAGCACATCATCCAGATAACTTCTGTTTTCCGGATAGAGCATCTCATCTGCACTCGTCAGGCCACTAATCTCCATCGCATGAATATGCATCTTACGAATTGCACAGATTCCTGCAAACAGATCTGGTTCCTTATCCGGCTCCGGCTGGTGCAGCATTCCTTTGTAACCGCTTCCTGTTGTTCTCGGTTTATTCGTATAGATTCTTGGAATAATCATTAATTTATCAGAAAGCTTTTCATTTACTTTCGCCAGACGTTCTGTATATTCACAAACGGCATCTTCATTATCTGCAGAACAAGGTCCTACAATCACTATAAACTTTTCTGATTTGCCAGTAAAAATATTTCCAATCTCTTCATCTCGTCTTCTTTTCAGACACTTCATGTTCTCCGATAACGGAAACATTTCTTTCAGTTCTGAAGGCTGCGGAAGCACTTTATTTACTCTCATTGTCATTTTCGTCTACTTCTTTCTATAATAAATGGCTTCTTAATTCCTCTGCACTTTTTGCACTCAGATAAGATGGTGCAACATCAAATACTGTTCGGCATCCGCTCTGTCCTTCCTGATTCATGCGATACGCTGCTCTTGCATAGGCAACAAGCACTGCTGAAGTAAACTCCGGATTCGAATCCAATTTTAAGCTGTATTCAATGATATGCGTATGTTCATTCTCCCAGCCACTCTTTCCGCTTCGGATTACAAACCCACCATGCGGAATCTCGCTGTGGTCTCTTTTTAACTCTTCTTCTGAAATAAAATGAACAATCGTATCATAATCTGCGAAATAATTCGGCATTGTTTTAATTGTTTCTTCAATCTTCTGAAGATCTGCCCCCTCTTCCGGCACAACAAAACACTCTCTGAGATGTTTCTCTCTCGTTGTTAGAGACGGATTATTTCCAGAGCGAACCGCTTCAAGAGCCTCTTCTTTCGGAATTGTATACTGTTTTCCATCCTTTACGCCCTCTACCCGGCGAATTGCATCTGAATGACCCTGACTTACACCTTTTCCCCAGAAGGTATAAGCTTCTCCTTCCGGAAGAATCACTTCTGCATACAGACGATTCAGCGAAAACATTCCCGGATCCCATCCGACAGAAATCAGGCTGATCTTTCCACCCTCTTTTGCTGCCGCATCCACTGCCTGAAAATGTTCTGGGATTTTTGCATGGGTGTCAAAACTATTAACAGTATTAAAATATTTCCCAACTTCCGGTGTCTGTATCGGAAGATCTGTTGCACTTCCTCCGCAGAGAATCATTACATCGATTTCATCTGCCATTTTTTTTGCTTCATCTGTATGATAAACTTTCACACCCTCTGTCAGAACTGTTACTGCTGCAGGATCTCTTCTTGTAAACACTGCCGCCAACTCCATATCCGGATTCTGTTTCAGTGCACACTCTACTCCTCTTCCAAGATTTCCATATCCATAAATGCCAACTCGAATACTCATTACAAGTTCCTCCTTTTCAATCTTCATTTTGATGTTACAATCCGATATTATTTTTGCATGATTGTACAAAAAATGCAAGATATTTTTGCTGTGACACGTCAATTGGATAAAATCCCCTCATAATCAAAAGACGGAATAAAACTTTCTTCAGCCGTTTCTCCCTCTTGAATAAATCCATTTTCCACGCCAAGAGCTATGGCATCATCCACAACTTCATCGTATTCCTCTTCTGTCAGACGGCACGCAAGCTCCGGAAATCCTTCCTTTGCAATGACCGGTGTATACTGATTCATAATACTTATATAAATATTATCACCATACGTCTCATACAGATAGTGAATAATCTTTTTTGAATCTGCGGTATTTCCCGGAAGTACAAGGTGACGTACAAGAACCCCCTGTTTTAAATATCCCTCTTCATCAAATCTACACGATCCCGTTTGACGTACCATTTCCCGTATTGCATCACAGGCATATTTCCGGTAGTCTGCAGCATCGGCATACCTTTCTCCTATCTTTTCATCCCAATATTTAAAATCCGGAAGATAAATATCCACAATGCCTTCCAGTCTTCTGATAGTTTCTGCTTTCTCATAACTTCCGGTATTATATACGATTGGAAGGGAAAGTCCCTGATTCCTTGCCTTTGTCACTGCTTCTATTATCTGCGGTACAAAATGCCCCGGTGTCACAAGGTTGATATTTGCCGCATGCTTTTCCTGCAATTCCAGAAAAATCTCCGCCAATCTTTCAACGCTGATCTCTGCCCCGGATCTGGATACCGCAATCTCATGGTTCTGGCAGAATGCACACTGAAGAGGACATCCTGAAAAAAACACGGTTCCCGATCCTTTCTCGCCGGAAATACACGGTTCTTCCCACATATGCAGCGCCGCTCTTGCCGCTTTTATGACTGCACTCTGACCACAAAATCCTTTCTGACCTGCACTGCGATTTGCTCTGCAGTTTCTTGGGCAAAGCTGACACGCTTCCATCTCTTTCATCCACGTTTCCTGTTTCATCTTCATATCCCTACCTGTTTTCAGTTGAAACCGGTATCCGATAAAAAAGCGCTTCTTTGTCCAGACCATTTTCTTTCAAAAGCTTTCTCCACTGGCGTTCTGCCGCCATCTTGTACGCTGCCCGCGGTATATTAGGCTCTGCATATAAAGTTGGACCATTTTCCAGCGACCGGATCCCATCGCAAAGTTCTCCAATGGCTTCTTCAATCTTCTGCATAAAATAATTATGTTTCTGATCAAGACATTCCAACATGCCTCCTCCGCCCACAGCGACTCCCTGCCCCCATTTCAGATACGTTCTGGCACACCAGTTTTCCATTATCTCAATAGCAGTTTTGGCTTGAATGCTTTCGTAAAATCCTCCCTGCACAACAGTATATACGGTAAATCCCGCCTGTTCTGCTTTAAAATACCGTTCCATCTCCATAAGACAGGAAAGAAAATGTGCGGGAATTCCATCTACATATAATGGAAATACAAATACTGCCGCATGACAGCGCAAAATCTTCTCCAACCCTTCCGGCTCGGAAGAAGGCATTTGAATTTCTTCAATCTGCACCCCTTCCAATTCATATTTCATTTCTTCAATAATATGTTCCGAATGACTCTTTGTTCCTTTCGGACTTCCATTGATCAATGCAACTCTTAACATGGCAAACCTCCCAGATCCTGCGGATCAAATTCAATTTCCTCTACCTGTGCATTCAGATTTTTCGCATTGGCATAGACAAGATTTTTTGCAGTTTCTTTTTCCCACTCCGTAATATCTTCCCCATAGAAAAGAACACGAAGCCGAAACTGATTTTCATACCTTCTCAAATGATGCATTTCTCCATCGATGATTTGAAAATCAGGAAGCAGATAAGAAAGACTCCGGTCCAATACCATTTTCACAAAAGGGCTAAAACTGCCATAAACACATCTGCTGACAATCACAAGCTCCTCTGTCTGCGCGAAAAGTTCCCCCATCATTTCATATCCATCTGTCTGGACGCATTTCCCGGGTGTCCGCACCCAACATCCGAAACATCCTCTGCATGGTTTTATCTCGCTTTTCTGATAAATGACCTTTGTATTTTCATCCTGCGGCAAAAACTGATCCGCCTGTTCTTTTTTCAAATCATGTATAATTAATCTCACACAAGCCCCTCCTCTTTGTTATTCGTTCTGTCTATTATCTTATACTTTTCTTACGCAAATACTTCCAGACGTTTCACCACTTTTTTTCGTTCATAACCGTTTAATTCATAAGTAATCTCCTGAATTACCTCCGGAATGACCGGTTCTCTGACGACAACTCCTTCCATATCGCACACAACTTCTCTTGTCTTTACATGCATAATCCGCTCAAGTTCATCAAATCCGGAAATTACCTTCCCTGCTCCGGTAAATTTACCATTTAACCGCTCTTCGCACCCATCTCCCATAACAAAAAAGATACAGCCGCAAGAGGCAATTTCCTCATTTCCTGCCATTCCTATCGTATAACGGGTAAATGAAAATTCTGGACAGATTTCTTTCTCCATCACATACTGATAGCGCTGATCCATGTGCACTTCATCAAACCATGGCTGGAGAACAAAATCCGGTGCAATTCTCTGAATTGCCAGCTCTTCAAAGCCCTTCTGATCAATCAATTCCAAAATACTGTTCACTGCATTTGGCGCAGACTGCGGATACAATTCCACCACAATTTCTGCATGATTCTTCATTCGGATACAAATAGTTGGTTTACCGGACATGTTTTGTTTTTCCATCATATTTCCTCTTTTCTTTCTCTGTAATTCTTTTGATTTTCTTTTTAGATTCTTTTACATACGGAATTTCTTATAAAACTCCTGTTTAAATTCCTTACCATGAAATAACGCCAATCCTGCAAGAAACAAAAAGCTGATCCCGCTGCATACAACCGAAGGCTCTGTTACTTTAACCGCACCGAACACCAGCAAAAGAAACGGAATCATTCCAAATCCTGCCGCCTGCACAAAATAAAATAAATATTCATTCTGTTCCAGCTTCTGCAGACGCACAATGGTCATCATCGACAATAGCACCATCAGCGTACCGCATGGAAGCACATAACTAAGCGACCAGCCGGACCAGCCGGTAAAATAATCCCACAAAATTGCCAGTACCGACACGCTGACAAGCTGCCACATACTGTTTTTCAGTAAGTTACGTCTTTTTGCATAACCGAGCATGACCATCGCCCAGATACAGGCGCATCCTGCCACCGCAAAGATTGACCACCGAAGCGTTGGTGTCACAAGATAATTCAGCATCACACAGACAACTGCCGCTGCCATACAGGCAAAGGTAAAGAATTCGGGAAATTTTCGATTTTTTTCCGGTTTCTTTGCCGGAAAATTTTCTTCCAGTACTTCTACACCAAGTCCCTGTTCCCGCAAAATTCTGATAAAATTCCGCTGAATATTCGTACTCATCACTTTAGATGTAAATCCAAGCATCATCGTATCCTGAAAGGAACAGCTGCACAGCTGAAGTTTATCTGTACTTGTAAAAACTCCAAAACGTTCAATATAATTCTCATAAGCTTCCGGAAGTCTGACTGCCGACATATTCGAAAACACTGCGGTAATGCTTCGCCCTCCAAGCGTTGTTCCTGCTAACAGAAAGAGATTCTTTATTTCCAGCGGTACTGCCCTTAGAAACGGATTCTTTTCCAGACGCACAAATTCATTCATCCGTTCTGCTACCCGCTCTTTCGTAAGTTCCTTTGCAAATCGTTCTTTCACATGCAGCAGCACGTCGTCAAATATTGTTTCTGCTGAAAACTCATATCCCGCTTCCAACCATCCAAAAAAATTCGCCATAGATCGCGATGGGAAATAATTACGCAGATTGATCGGGATCATTAAGGTGACTGGTTTTTTCGCCTGATGCTCTGTCATCTCTTCGTGGATCGCACAGAGCAATACTGCACTCAAAAATACGGTAATTGAAACCCCCCGGCTTCTTGTATAGTTCAAAAGCTCCTGCACAGACATCCTGCATTCCATAATTTCCATTTCATCCTGTTCCAGTTTCGGCCCCGGAAGCTGGAATGCTTTTCGCTTTCTTTCCGGATTTTTTGTTTTTTTCTCAGAATAGTACTGCGAAAAACTATCTTCTTCCTGATCCCGGTTTGTCAAAAGCTGTTCTCCTGTTTCCGGAAAAGTTACGTCAGGATGTGCAAGCTGCAAATACTGCTGCACCAATTCTTTAAGAAATCTTGTTGCGCCGGTTCCATCAGACAATGCATGAAAAATCTCAAAATTAATCCTATTTTCATAATAGGAAACTTCAAATAACAGACGTTTCTGATCCGGCACATAAAGCTTACTGCACGGCGGCTTATCTTCCTGCGTCACTTCTGCCGGAAGTTCCCTGTGCTCCAGATAAAACCAAAACAGTCCTTTTCTTAAAACCGCCAGATAAAGCGGATAGCGCTCAACAGTTCGCTCAAGCGCCTGCTGCAAAAGCTCTGCATCCACTTTTTCTTTCAGACAGCAGTAAAACCGAAATACTCTCGTATCTTTTTTACCGGTGGCTGCCGGAAATGCAAGCGCTGCATTGTCTAATTTACGCCATCTGGATCTTCTTCCTTCCCGCATACGGTTTCCTCCTCTCTCAAAAACCGATTCATATGATCAAAACTCTCCTGCACATGTAAATGTCGGATTCCAAGTGCAAAGAATCCGTGAAGTGCATCCGGTATTCGTTCCACCCGTACCTTATTTCCTGCCTCGCGAAGACATTTTCCATAAGCTTCTCCCTCGTCCCGCAGCGGATCGAATTCTGCAGTCAGAATCAGTGTATCCGGAAGATTTCGGAAATCTTTCGCCCGAATCGGAGCGAAGTAAGGATTTTCCCTGTCTTTTTCTGTTCGCTCATAGAGTTTGATATAAGTCTCCATTTTTACTCGTGTCAAAAGATAATCCTGACCATTTTCTATCACGGACCGAAATGGTGTCTGCTCTGAATAATCACTGTTCGTCGCCGGATAGATCAATATCTGTCTCCGCGGCATAAATTCTCCCAAATCCCTTGCCATCATAGAAACAGCTGCGGCAAGATTGCCGCCGGCGCTGTCTCCTACAAGAGTAATCCGTTGTGGATCTGTATGGAGTAAAAAGGAATTTGTAAACAAACTTCTTGCAGCCTCATAGCAGTCTAACAATCCGGTAGGAAATTTATATTCCGGCGCCAGACGATACTCCACCGATACAACAATCTGGTTCGTAGACTGAGACATTTGTGCGCAGACACGGTCATAGTTTTCCACACATTCTGTTACCCAGCCACCGCCGTGAAAAAATAACAATACCGGGAAGTGATGCCCTTTCTCAAGTCCCATTTCCATTGCTTCCTCCGATGGAAAGTAGACTCTTACCGGTATTTCATAATTTCCTCGGCAAATGCGCTCATCCAATTTTTTCACGAAGATCCTCATCGGATCTAACTGCTTTAAATCTGCAAACCTTCTGGAAGATTCCACCTCAATATCTCCATAAGACAAAGCATGTAAAAGTGCTTTTACTGTTTTCTTCATGTACTCTCTCCCGCTATTTTCTTATAGATCAAGCTTCAAATCATCTTCTAATATCCATCCCATCTTCCGCATCGGCGCTGCAAATATTAATGTCAGCACTGCCGGAAGTACAAAACAGATCAAAAGCATCCCGATCCAGTCCATTGCCGTAATCGCCGTCTTAGCGCCATTGGCAACGTCCTGTACCCAGCCGGTATACACTCCAATCTGTCCTACAAGCCCACATGTTCCCATTCCGGAAGCTACTGCAGCTCCATTCATTTTCATTTGAAACAAACAAGTAGAAATCGGTCCGGTAATGGCTGATGCCAGAATCGGCGGAAGCCAAATTCTCGGATTCTTAACGATATTGCCCATCTGAAGCATGGAAGTTCCAATTCCCTGGGCAAAGAAACCGCCCCATTTATTCTCCCGAAAGCTCATTACCGCAAATCCAATCATCTGAGCACAGCACCCTGCTACTGCCGCTCCTCCGGCAAGACCGGTAAGACCAAGCGCCGCACAGATGGCAGCACTGCTGATCGGGAGTGTAAGTGCAATTCCTACAACAACAGAAACGATCATTCCCATAAAAAATGGCTGAAGTTCTGTTGCCCACATGATCGCATTTCCAACACTGCTGGCTGCAGCACCGATTGCCGGTGCCCACCACATTGATAAGAGCGTTCCTACAAGGATTGTCACACACGGTGTCACAATAATATCTACCTTTGTCTCTTTCGACACAGCTTTTCCAAATTCCGCTGCAAAAATCGTTACGACAAGAACTGCCAAAGGTCCGCCGGCGCCTCCAAGTGCATTCGCCGCCTCTCCCACTGCAATGAGTGAGAAGAGCACAAGCGGCGGACATTTCAGCGCATAACCAATGGCTGCAGCCATTGCCGGTCCTGTTGCAGCTTTTGCGTAACCTCCTACAGCAATCAATACTTCACTTCCCATCTGTTCTCCCAGAGTAGAAATGATTGTTCCAATTAACAGAGATGCAAATAACCCCTGTGCCATAGCACCAAGGGCCTCAATCCCATAACGCTTGACAGAAAATAAAATATCTTTCCGTTTCAAAAATGCCATCCATCGTTCCATAAGACTCTATTCCTTTCTTATTCCATTTTCTTTCTCATGTTTCTATAATAAAGAATTCCCACTGCATCTGCAAGTCCCCATCCAATAGGAATTGCCCACCAGATTCCCCATACGCCAATCCATGTAATTGGTGCAAGCGCATACGCAAGCCCTACCCTTGTTCCGAGGGAAATGATCGTCAGTACAACTGACATAAACGGCTTTGCAATAGCCCGGTATAATCCATACAGTAGGAAAAGGCATCCGATTCCGCAATAAAATGCTCCTTCAATCCGAAGATACTCTACACCGATTTTAACAATCTCTGTCTCTGACGGATCAATAAAAATCCACATGAATGGTTTCGCCAGAATCCATACCAAAACAGAGATGACTGCACAGAACATCATAGAGATCTTTAGCGCTGTTTTCGTGCCTTTCTGAATCCGTTTTCTTTCTCCGGCCCCGTAATTCTGCGAGATAAAAATAGAATATGCATTTCCAAATTCCTGCGCCGGCATATATGCAAAGGAATCGATCTTGACTGCTGCAGCAAATGCTGCCATAACCGCAGTACCAAACTGATTCACGAGCCCCTGCACCATTAGAATTCCAAAATTCATTACGGACTGCTGAATGCATGTAAATACCGAATACTGTCCGATTTCTTTCAGCAATCCCCAGTCTGTACAAAAATCTGTCCAATGAATTCGAAGCTGCTTCTCCCGCACAAGCGTATAGAGCAATACTCCTGCTGATGAAATTCCTTGAGCAATTACCGTCGCAAAAGCTGCTCCTTTTGGTCCCCACTGAAACCCAATTACAAATAAAAGATCCAGTACAATATTGCATACCGAAGCTGCCGCAAGCGAAATAAGCGGCACAACTGAATTTCCAATGGCTCTCAGCAAAAATGCAAAATAATTATACAGGAAAGTAAAGAGCATTCCAAAAAGAATCACCGAAAGATAGTCTCTAAGAATACCTCGGATTTCCCCCGGCACTTGCAAAAGTCTTATAATCTGATCAATCCAACAGACAGATGCTGATGTAAGCACTGCCATAATCACAGCAATGACGGCAAATGACATGGCAATACTTTGTTTGAGACGCTTCATTTTCTTTCCTCCGTAGTACATAGAAAACAAAGCTCCGCATCCCATGCAAAGTCCGATGTCAAAAATGTCATAAAAGCATATGCCGCTCCCACTGCTGCAAGGGCTTCTGTTCCAAGAACTTTCCCTACAATCAATGTATCTGCAATATTATAGACTTGCTGAAGCAGATTTCCCAGAATCATTGGAATAGAAAACATTATTAATTTTCGTCCAATGGATCCACTTGTTAAATCCTGATTCATCTTATCCCCCTCATAAGTAAAAAAACCGGTTCTTCTCAGCCGGTTTTTTACAATATCTTCTATGATACATTATGCGTTCATATAAGTTTCTTTTAATTCATTCAGCTTTCTATTATAGACTGCTTTTTGCTTCTGCTGAAGAACGGTCTTTTCAATCTGTTCTTTTGCATCAGCAAATGCAATTGTCTCTGGTTCCTGATGGGATTCCACTTTGATCAGATGATATCCAAACTGTGTCTGAACCGGTCCTACCACAACTCCCGGCTCTGCCGTAAATGCAGCGTCCTCAAATTCTTTTACCATCTGTCCTTTGCCAAACTGTCCGAGATCTCCTCCCCGATCTTTGGATGGACAGGTAGAGTATGCTTTTGCAGCCTCTTCAAATGTTTTTGCTCCACTTTCGATTTCTTCTGCAATGCTGCTGCACTGCTCATTTGTCTCAACAAGAATATGTTTTGCCTGTACCATCTCGCCTTTTACAAACTGTTCCGGATTGCTGTTGTAGAATTCTTTTGCCTCTTCTTCTGTCACAACAATTCCTTTCAATGTTTCTTTCATAGCGAACTGAGATAACAGCTCTCTTCTCACATCTTCCATAATCATGCGAAATTCTTCTGTTTCGTCCAGCTTCATTTCCTTACCTAACGCTGCATATAAGCGCATAGATACAAGCTGATCTAAATAATATGCTCTCATCTGTGGGTTCTCTGCATAAATTTTCTGATTCGGAGGCAGTTTCTGTAAAAATGCATCTAAATCTTCTTTTGTAATCGTCTCTCCTGCCACTGTTGCTAAAATTTCCTGACTCATATTTCAATCTCCTGTAGTAAACTTATTTTTCTTCTTTTTGAATTCCTTTTTCCTTTGCAAGATTCTCACCAAAGGAACATTTCGGCTTCTCAAGACTGCACTCTTTCATACAGCCTGTACAATGCTCTGTATCTGTATGACTCATTTCATTTTCCTCCTTACATCTACTGTCCTATTATAGCGAACTTCCACCCATTTCACAAGCAGAACTTCATTCCTCTAAAAACACCGCAGACATTTTTCATTATGTCTGCGGTGCAAGTATTCTTTTCTGTCACTATTTCATTCTGCGCATATTGTACTGATGGTAATTCTTATATCTGGAAGAAGAACTCTTCATTTGCAGACGCATCTGATGCATCCTTGCTTCCTTCCTCTGTAATTCTGCCATTCGCTCTGCATCCATTTTAAAATACACTGCTGTCAAAATACCGATCATCACAGTACCGATTGTAAAAAAAATCATCCGTATTTCGTTCAACATAAAACCTCAACTCCTATCCACTTTTAAATTACTTTTATTGTAAACTCAAAGTTTATAATAGTTAATTATTTTTATGTGTTTTATTAAGTTTTCAGATTTATTATTCTTATTCTGTTTTTAAGAGCGGTATTTTACTTTCGCAAGGTACTCTCGTCTGACATTTTCCACATCCCATATGCGTTTTATAGGTTTCTTTTGTCTTACCAAGAAATGCCTCGCACTTCTCGTGATCCTTCCCTGCTTCCAATGAAATCGCCTTTGCCGGACACCGTCTCACACATGCCCCACATCTTGTGCAATAGTCGTAGATTCCTGTATATTCCCGTTTTCGCGGCTCAAAACTTCCGCTGACAATCAAACTTCCCAGTCTTCCGGCCATTCCTTTTTCGGTAATCAGCCCTTTCGAAAGACCGAAAGTACCAAGACCGCAAAGATATGCCACATGTCGTTCTGACCAGTTACTTGTATACGAACTGCCCTGCCACAGATCTTCCTGACCGTGCCCAGACTTTGTTACACTGTGAAATCTGCTGTCTTCTGCCGGAATGACACACTGCATTCCGTCTGCTTCCAGAAGTTCTTTGATATATCTGCAGACTGCCATGACAAATTTCTGACCTTCGATTCTGGCATGCAGCCATTCTTTTGATGGTTCCTCTTTCAAAATACCATTGCTTTTCTTTACCTGTTCTGTAAAGGGAAGCAAAAAGCTAATAACACTTTTTGCTTCGCCAAGCCATTGTCCCGGCAAGAGAAACTGCGGACCTACTGCTTCTTTCTTCTGAAATTCTGCAAACATCTTATCATCAGCCGTTCCATACCCCCATATCGGTGGTTCATACATCTTCAGTCCTATGCAGTCTGGAGCAAGCGCCTCCTCTTCTGAGACATAATTCATCGGTGATGCATTAACAAATACTTCGACTTTTCTTTCCAGCTCTTCCTTCGTCATGGGACATTCCTCCTTTATTTCATTCCTTTCGCTGAACCGTATCCTCATGGTTCTGCCATCCTGATTTTACTCATCTATGGAATTATTATAAAAGATTACAAACCATTCCACAAGCCATTTTACGCTCTGCCGGTTTGATAATTTTGAAGATTTTCATGACTTAGGCATGCATACTCTTTCAATTTCTGCTTTGCCTCCGGGCTTAATCGTTTCGGAACCTGAATCTGAACCGTCACATACTGATCACCATATTGCTCCGGGTTTGTCATAGATACAATCCCTTTGCCTTTCAGCCGGATTCTGCATCCGGACTGTGTTCCTTCTTTAATTTTACATAAAACATCCCCGTACAACGTCTGTACTCTTGCCTCGCCGCCGAAAACAGCTGTTGTAAATGGAATATTGCATACCGTATAGACATCTGCTCCTTTTCTCTCGAAATTCGGCTTTTCTCCCACCGTTACCTCCAAAAGAATATCTCCTGCCTCTCCTCCATCCATTCCCGGCATTCCTTTTCCACGGAGCCGTACTGTTTTCCCACTGTCAATTCCTGCCGGAATATGCACCTGCAGTCTCTGGATCGTTCCTGTCTGCGGATTCTGAAATGAAATAACCTTTTCACATCCAAATACGGCTTCATCAAAAGTTATCTCCACCTGGGCCCTTACATCCTGCCCCTTTTTCCGGAATTGCCTTCTTGTTCCATCTGATTGAAAACCTCCTGCATGGAATCCGTGTCCAAACAAATTTTCAAACAGATCATCCATATCGCTGCCTTCAAAATGAAACTCATGAAATGTTCCATCTCCAAAACCGCCCCTGAATTCTCCATAACCATTCTGAGCGCCTCCGGTTCCTCCACCTGACATACTTCCATCAAATGCTGCATGTCCGAAACAATCGTACAATTTCTTTTTCTCCGGATCACTCAATACATTATACGCTTCTGTAACTTCTTTAAACTGCTGTTCCGCCTCAGGATTTCCTTCATTGGCATCTGGATGGTATTTCTTCGCCAGTTTTCTGTAAGCTTTCTTAATCTCACTGCTCTCTGCCTGTTTATTTATTCCTAGAACTTCATAATAATCTCTTTTTTGCTTCATACAAATCACCTCGAATTGCACTCCAAAATCCACTTGTTCTATATGTACTATAACACTTTTTACAAAAATGTCAACGCAACATAAAAAAATCCGCTGAAAGAATTACTTCTCCAGCGGATTTTCCGTTCTTGATAAAGCTTTATTTTACAAAGACAAGTTCGTATGCCCGGTTTCCGATTCCAATCTTCTCTGCATGTTCCAGACAGGTCCGGTACTCTGAGTCCGGTGTTGTGTTTACAAAGTGATCGTGATGATCGCAGAAATCATCTCGCCTCATATTTTCTCCGAGCAGACTGTTCGGCAGCGGCTCTGCCTGCAGACACGCATCCACACAGGCCTGATCAAGCGCTAATGGATCAAATGATGCAAACATACCGATATTTGGCAAAATCGGCGCATCATTTTCACTATGGCAGTCACAATGCGGAGACACATCTACAATCAAAGAAATATGGAAATTCGGCCGGCGGTCAATAACCGCTTTTGTATACTCTGCCATACGGCAGTTCAATTCTTTTACTGCCGCACTGCTTGAAAATGAAATTGCATCAAAATTACAAGCACCAATGCATCTGCCGCATCCAACGCAGTTTTCATTCGAAATTTC
>CAUCYJ010000007.1:0-32675 GCA_958446945.1 uncultured Lachnospiraceae bacterium
ATCAAAATAATATCACGGATACTTCCCGCAAAACACATTCTTGATTTCTGAGCAAGGACACCGAAAATAATTCCGCCGATCAATGATGCGATAATCGGAGCATGCATACTTCCCGGACCTTTTTCGCTGACTGCAAATAAAGTTGTTCCAACACTGACTGCAAGAATTCCAAGCACGATGACCGGAAGTACAGCGCCGCTCATTGCATTCGTTTCGTATGCTCTTCCGAGACTAAAGCCTTTCTTCAAGAAGAATGCTCCTGTCGCAACACCGCCGACAAATCCGATCAGAGCAACCCAAGCATTCAAATCTCCGGCTGACATACGGATTACCATACGGAGCGGACAACCTAAAAATACTAACGAACCGATCATAATGATCATACCAAGTACAAAACGTGTCATCGGTGAAGAACCACCTGATGAACGATATTCTTTTGTTGCAACAGAAATTGCAAATGCTCCAAGCACAATACCGATTGTCTCCGGTCTTGCATACTGTACAACTGCTGCACTGTGCATCTTCATTGCACCTGCAGTATCACGAATGAAACAAGCAATACAAAATGCCATGTTTCCAGGATTGCCAAGCACTGCCAGTACCGCCGCTACAATACCGCAAAGAATGCCGGCAAACGCCAGTTTTTTCTTTGAATCAGATAAATTCATTGTAAATTCCTCCTCTTACTCCTCTTCTGCCAATTCTCTAATAGCTGCAATTGCAGCATCAATTTCTTCTTCCGTATTAAAATGCGAGAAGCTAAATCTGACCGCTCCCTGATCTACTGTCCCAAGTGCTTTGTGCATAAGCGGTGCACAATGCGCTCCCGGTCTTGTAGAAATACCATATGTCATAAGGAGCTCATCGCTCACTTCAGAAGAATCATAATCAGCAATGTTCAGAGTAACGATCGGACATCGATCCTCTGTTTCAAAATCACCATATATTTTTACACCTGGAATATCCTTTACTCCATTGTAAAACTTCCACATATAATGCTGTTCTGTCTCACGGATATGTTCCATACCGGTATCCATAATATATTTCACACCGGCTCCCAATCCGGCAATTCCATGTCCGTTCAACGTTCCTGCCTCAAGTGCAGTTGGCATCTCTGCTGGATGATGCGTATTATATGTATCTACACCGCTTCCTCCGCTTTTGAGTGGGCGCAGTTCAATTCCTTCCCGAACATAGATTCCACCCGTTCCCTGAGGTCCCAGAAGCCCTTTATGCCCTGTAAAGCAAAGAATATCGATATGCATCTTCTGTACATCAATCTCAAATACTCCTGCGGTCTGTGACGCATCTACAATAAAGCGAATGCCATGATCTGCCGCAATCTTTCCGACTCTTTCAATATCAAGTCTGTTTCCTGTCAGATTCGAGCCGTTGGTACAGACAATCACTCTTGTCTCCGGACGGATTGCCTTCTCAAAATCATCATAACAGATGCATCCTCTTTTATCACTCTCAATCACAGTCAGTTCAACCCCTTGGCTCTGCATCTCATACAATGGCCGTAATACGGAATTGTGTTCAAGCGTCGTCGTAATGACATGGTCACCCGGATTAAGACTTCCTTTAATCGCAATATTTAAGCTCTCTGTAGAATTGCATGTAAATGCGATTCTTTTTGCACTCTCCGCATGGAAAAGCTGTGCCAGCCTGTCCCTCGTATCATAAATAATTCTGGCTGCACTCAGAGAGGCTTCATTGGCACCGCGCCCTGCATTCCCAAGACTGTTCATTGCCTGCACAACTGCATCTATTACAACCTGTGGCTTATGCATTGTTGTTGCTGCATTATCTAAGTAAATCATGTTCATCCCTCGTATATCATTAAATTTCTATAACTTCTTCCATTCAAGTATAGCCTCTTTCCATAGCTTAGTCTAATAGAAAAGAACAATAAAGAAATGCACTTTATAGATAAATTCTATAAAGTGCATTTCTTTTTCATTACCTATTTTTTCTTTGCATAAATCTCTTTTACAATCTTGATAAATCGTTCCGCCGAATGAGTCAGATGGAAGTTTCTGTTGTACACAACATTCAAATCCCTTCCACCATCTTTTGACGGAATCGGAAAACTCAATAATTTTCCGGAATTTGTTTCTTCTTCTGCAGCAAGACGGGAAATAATAGAAATTGCAATTCCATTCTGTACAGATTTTTTAATTGTTTCCTGATTTCCAATACTTGCCACAATATTTAATCTATCCAGTTCAATTCCAAGCTGCCTTAGCTGTTTAGCTGCTTCTTTTCTTGTTCCGGAACCCTCTTCTCTTAAAATCAGCGCTTCGTTTTGCAGCCATCTAAAATCCTGATCTTCCTCCTGAATTTTGCGGTATTTCTCTGTATTCGGAGTAATAACCACAAGTTCATCACGGTAAAACGGAATATATTTACAATGTTTCTTCTCAAGTACCGTACCGGTAAAACCAATATCGACACTCCGCTTAATAATCTGCTCTACCACCTGGCTGCTGTCTGTCTCGATAATCCGAAATTGTTCTTCCGGATACTTTTCTACAAATTTGGCCAAAATTTTCGGAAGAAGATATTGCGCCGGAATGGTCGATGCTGCAATTGTAATTTCCTGCTTCTCTTCCTGCTGGTCTGCACAGAACGTTTCTTCTATTTTATGTTCCAGATCAATAATTTGTTTTGCATAATTGTATAATGTTTTTCCATCTTCCGAAAGGCTTACTTCTTTTGTATTTCTTACAAACAGCCGCGCATCCAGTTCTTTCTCCAGAGAAGAAATATGCGCGCTGACAGTCGGCTGTGTCAGATATAATTGCTTTGCGGCCTTTGAAAAACTTCCGCTTTGCGCTACCTGCACAAATGCCTCTAACTGCTTCAAATTCATTAGTATGCCACCCTCTCACTTTCTCCGCCGGTTTTCTTCGTTACTTTAATGCTATCCATATATTCCAACAGCGGTTTTGCACTTTTGCGGCTCGTACCAAACATATCCCGCACTTCTGCAATTGTAATCACACCGCCGTTTTCCTTCAGACGCTCAATAATTTTTTCTTTTGCATTATCCACAAGTACCGAAAGCGTATACATATCTTCCGCCAATTTCACCACTTCCTGGCGGTCTACCATTCCCATGATAATGTCATCGGCAGTACCCCTGTCGATTCCTTTGAAATCAATTTCAGAAAATTTCGCAAAATCATATGCTGCCTGTTGGAATGTATCGCAAATAATTTTCTCTGCTTTCTGATACGTTGCATCCTTTTGAATCTCAAAAGTTGGCAGGCTCAAGAACTCCTGATGACGTCTGACAGTCTCTTGCTCTGCCAGCATATCGATATAAAGATCAAATACATTCTGTTTGATCTTTTTGAAGAATGTCATATGGATCTCTGCCTTTTTCATACCAGGACGATACGGATATTTCTTATGATATTCTGCAAGTGTTCCGAGAATCTTTTCTGTTCCTTCTGCTTCATCTGACCGGTGCCATACATAAATATCTTTCTTCATCGCAAATGTATAGACCGTTCCCTCTGCTTTTAATTCCTCAACATCTTCCGTCACTTCTTCAATAGAAAGCGCTGTCAGTTTTGCCAGCTCTTGCAGTGTTACCATCGTATCTCCATGCTGCTTCGCGTGAAGCGCAATGACGTCTGCTGAAGAACCTGATTCTTTCTGCTTTAATTCTTCAATTGCATCTTCCTGGAAACGTTTTTTCTTCTCCGGATTTGGCTCCAGTATCATACCGCCTCCGATTGTTTCCATCGGTGAATAAAAGCGCACCACAAATTTATCTCCTCGTCTGACAGCAATTTCTTCTTCCAGGCGGAGCTGTACATAACCACTCTCTCCAGGTCCTAATTCCTCCTGATCAAGCAAAATCGCGCGGCAGAGAATCTCACTCGTTCCTGTAAACAGATGCAGACGGCTGTGATTTGTCAGAATTCTCATAGAAGATGGCAGCACATTCATCTTCACATCCAGCATCATTGTATTTTTCATACTGTTTGGAGGCGCAAGTACACATCCTCGTTTTAATTCTGATTTCTTTACATTTGACAAATTAATGGCAACTCTCTGTCCTGCATAACATTTATCTACATCCTGTCCATGTACCTGGATACTGCGGATCTTACACTCTTTTCCAATCGGATACATCATCAGTGACGTATCTTTCGCAATCGTTCCGGAAAGCAATGTTCCTGTAATAATTGTTCCAAATCCGGATATGGAAAATGCCCGGTCAATCGGAAGCCGTGGAATCGTCTGTATATCTTTTTCTGTCACATCATCTGCGGTCAATTCTTCAATCGTACTGATCAGTTCCGGGATTCCCTGACCTGTCGCAGCTGAAATCTTCACAACCGGAGCATGTTCAAGGAATGTTCCTTCCAATTCTTCTTTAATCTCTTCTTCTACAAGTTCAAGCCATTCTTCATCTACAAGATCGCATTTATTAATTACAAGAATGCTTTTCTCAATTCCAAGCAGTCCAAGAATATCCATATGCTCTCTTGTCTGCGGCATAATTCCTTCATCCGCTGCCACAACGAGCATAACAAGATCCATCCCAACAACACCGGCTACCATGTTATTAATAAAACGCTCATGCCCCGGCACATCAATGATTCCGACTCTGTCACCGCATGGAAGATCAAAATAAGTAAATCCAAGATCAATCGTAATTCCTCTTCTTTGTTCTTCTTCCCACCGGTCTGTATTGCGCCCGGTCAGCGCTTTAATCAGCGTTGTCTTTCCATGATCAATATGACCTGCTGTTCCGATAATAATATGCTTCATCTGATTTATCGTTCCTCTCATCTGTAATAGACGCTGATCTGCCGCTATCGATTGCAGATTCCCGTCTCTTTAAACTGCTGTACAATTGTTTTGCATGCTTTCGCATCAAGCGTTCTTGCATCCAAAAGAATTTTATCATTTAAGGTACGCCCGATCACCGGAACTTCAAGACAGCGCATACGCTCTTCCAGTTCTTCTGTTGTGATCGCATTTGCTTTAATTGTTACCGCCATACTCGGAATCCGTTCTAGCGGAAGGGATCCGCCTCCAATCTGTGACTCACAGTGTTCCGTCTCAATCACAGCGTCAATTCCTGCATTCTGCAGCATCCGTTTCAATCCGCGTGCCCGTTTCGCCACATCTTCAAATGACTCTGTCATCATTCGAAGTACCGGAATATTTTTAATTGCTTTCTCTTCAGAGAGATATTCCTGAAGAACAACTTCCAGTGTAGCTGCCGTAAACTTATCGATTCGAAGCGCTCTTGTTAGCTGGTTCTTCTTCATCTGATCAATGTATTTCTTCTTTCCTACAATAATTCCTGCCTGCGGTCCGCCAAGAAGCTTATCTCCACTAAAGCAGACAATATCTGCTCCATTCTTCAGAGAATCCTGTACTGTCGGCTCATATGTCAAACCATATTTACTCAGATCCACAAGCACTCCGCTTCCAATATCTTCAATTAACGGAAGATCATGGGCTTTCGCAATTTCGGACATCTCTGCAATTGATACGTTCTCTGTAAAACCAACGATCCGATAGTTACTTGTATGCACTTTCAGAAGAGCTTTTGTTTCTTCCGTAATTGCATTTTCATAATCGGAATAATGTGTTTTATTCGTAGTACCGACTTCCACAAGTGTCGCACCGCTTTGTTCCATTACATCCGGAACCCGGAATTTTCCACCAATTTCCACGAGTTCTCCACGGGAAACAACTACTTCTCCGCCTTTTCCCAATGTACTTAAAATCAGCAGCACCGAAGACGCATTATTATTCACAGCCATAGCTGCTTCCGCTCCTGTCAGCTTACAGAGCAGCTTCTCAAAGTGAGAATAGCGCTCTCCTCTTTTGCCTTCTTCCAGACTGTATTCCAAATTGGAATATCCTGTAGCAATCTCAAACACATGTTTCATGTGTTTTTCTCCGATTGGCGCACGTCCAAGATTCGTATGCAGAATCGTACCTGTAGCATTTACTACACTGCGCATATTCGGTCGATGCATTCTGGCAACATTTTCTGCTATCCGCTCCCGCAGTACAGATAATCTGTGATTTGCTTCGTCTTCTGACTCACATTTACCAATAAATGCCCGCAGGCTGTCAAGCTCCTGACGAATAGCTTCAATTACCGTATCATAACTGTAACGTTCAATCAGTTCCTGTATCTTTTCTTCTTCTAATAACACATCCACTTTAGGGATATTGCGGTATAATAAGTTTTTGTTCATTCCCTTCTCCAACTCTTTCTTTTCTTATACTAAACGAATATTCTTTCCGTTTGTCTCTTCTTCCAGTACCTGTCCTATGATAGATACTTTTGTATCCATATGCTTTTTCTCAAAATCTTCCATCACTGCATCCGCCTCTTCTTTTGGAACACTTAACAGCAATCCTCCCGATGTCTGCGGATCGTAAAGCAGATCAATATAATGCTCTTCCACTGTTCCAACGTCAATATGAGAGCCTGCATGTTTACGGTTTTTATAAGCTCCCTCCGGCACAAGTCCCATCTTCGCATAAGAAATCGCATCTTCAAAATAAGCAATATCTTTGACTCGAAGTTCAAATGTTACATGACTTGGTACCGCCATCTCCGCACAGTGTCCGAGAAGTCCGAATCCTGTAATATCTGTACATGCATTCACATGATATTTATCCACAACTTCTTTTGCTTTTCTATTCAGGGAAGACATGACAATCTCCGCCTCACGGATTGCACGGTCAGAAGCCATCTCAGCTTTAATCGCTGTGTTCACAACTCCGTTTCCGATCTGCTTTGTCAGAATTAACACATCTCCCGGCCGACAGCCGTAATTCTTGAAGATTTTTTTCGGATGAACAAAACCGGATACACAAAGACCGTATTTCGGTTCATCATCCTGAATCGTATGTCCGCCTACAAGCACAGCGCCTGCTTCTTTTACTTTGTCGGCGCCTCCTTTTAAAATGTCTCCCAGAATAGAAGGGTCAAGACAATTCGGAAAGCCGACAATATTCAAAGCCACTTTCGGAACTCCTCCCATGGCATAGACATCACTTAAGGAATTGGCTGCTGCAATCTGTCCGAACATATATGGATCATCCACAATTGGAGTAAAGAAGTCAACCGTCTGAATCATCGCGATATCATCAGTCACTTTATAAATGGCCGCATCATCTGAAGTTTCAATTCCAACAAGAAGATTTTCATCTTCAAATTTAGGCAGCTTACCCAGAACCTGGGCAAGGGTTTCAGGACCTACTTTCGCAGCTCATCCTGCTGTTTTTGTCATATGTGTTAATTTTACATCGCGAATCATAACTCTATCTCCTTCACAAATCCTTTTTTCGCAAAACAGCGCCGGAATACAGTGGTAAACCGACGCTGACGTTCACTTCTATAAAATATAGCGAATCCTCTTATGGCTGAATGATCTTGTCTGCTCCGGCCATCTTCTCTACAATTGAATACATATTCGTCACAGAGCCAACCTGAAGTTTGTCTGTCATTCCATAATAATTCAAACATGTACCGCATGTCAGAATTTCTACGCCCTGTGCTTCCAAATGCTTCAGATCTTCCAGAGAATCAGAACCTTCTGCAGTCAATGTTGCGCCTCCATTGTAAAACAGCATTGTCTTAGGAAGCTTATCAAGCTGTGTTACTGCAAAGATAAAGCCTTTGATCAGTACTTTCCCAAGCTCGTCATTGCCGCTTCCCATTCTGTCAGAAGAAATTACAACAACCGTATTTTCTCTTCTGTCCGGTGTACATACGGCTTCTTCCTCACCTTCAACTGCCGGAGCGCCTTCCATCTCAATTGTTACTTTGAATTCTTTCTCTGCAACTTTTTCTGATGTAACTTTCCCGCCGCTTGCTGTAGCCATCTTCGTTACATTCTGTACTGCTACTTCATTATCAACCAATACTTCAATTGTCTCAGGTCCTGTCAGCGCCTGCATTGCTTTTTTTGTTTTAATTACCGGAATCGGACAGTTATCTCCGATTGCATTTACTGTAATCATAAATTACCCACCTTTCATTCGTAAAAAGCTTTTACACTTATAGACATATTCTATCATTGTTTGGGTATTAGGTAAACAAGTCCAGTTATAGGTTTTTATAATATATATATATCTTTTATCTATAACTGCATATTTTAAAGTGTAGCAGGATATTATGGGAAAATCAAGTTTTTTCTCCCCTCACGACCATAATCACAGCGGTTTTTGTATCCCATTGGTGTTGCCCTTCCAGATAAAGCTGCACACGTTTCTCATATCTTTGACATTCATTCCATTTCTCTTTTTGTTTCTCAAGAAGCAATTTCAATGGATTTCTGCACGAGGAATTGTTTTTTTCTGCAAAAATTGCTATAATGAAACGATTAAAGAAATGAATTTACAAGATGTTTTACAGAAAGGAATTATAAATTATGTGGATAGCAGACGGATGGAAGGACTACGAAGTGATTGATTCTTCCAAAGGTGAAAAATTAGAACGCTGGGGCGATTATATTCTCGTCCGCCCAGATCCGCAAGTCATCTGGGATACTCCAAAGACAGACCGCCGTTGGAAGCACATGAACGGCCATTATCACCGCAGTCAGAAAGGCGGCGGCGAATGGGAATTCTTTGATCTTCCTCAACAGTGGCAGATTCACTATAAAGAACTGACATTTAACCTGAAACCATTCAGTTTTAAACATACCGGACTATTCCCGGAACAGGCGACAAACTGGGACTGGTTCTCTGAAAAGATCCGAAACGCTGGACGTCCTGTTAAAGTACTTAATCTTTTCGCCTATACCGGTGGCGCAACTTTAGCCGCAGCAAAGGCCGGCGCTCATGTAACACATGTGGATGCCTCAAAAGGTATGGTTGGATGGGCAAAAGAAAATGCCGCCTCTTCCGGTTTGTCTGACGCTCCAATCCGATGGCTTGTAGATGACTGTGTGAAGTTTGTAGAGCGTGAGATCCGCCGCGGCAATCATTATGACGCTATCATCATGGATCCGCCTTCTTACGGCCGCGGTCCAAAAGGTGAAATCTGGAAGATTGAGGATGCAATTCATCCTCTCGTAAAGCTTTGCACGAAGATTCTTTCCGATGAGCCTTTATTCTTTCTAATTAACTCTTACACAACAGGACTTGCTCCGGCTGTCCTGACTTATA
The DNA here is from genome assembly GCA_958446945.1 of uncultured Lachnospiraceae bacterium. GTDB lineage: Bacteria > Bacillota > Clostridia > Lachnospirales > Lachnospiraceae > UBA9414. The sequence goes on from CAUCYJ010000007.1 coordinate 9,169, forward strand.
TGCTTGCAACCGAATTAAAAAGATTTCATGGCACTGTTACCTCTCAGGAGATCGGACTTCCGGTTTCTTCTAACGGCCTCGTTCTCCCTTGCGGTGCCAGTGGCCGCTGGGAAGCAAAATAAATAAAAAAAGAAAGAACTGACAGCTCGTACAATACATGTTTCTGTCAGTTCTTTTTCTTATTTATATGTACTTTTACCTGAAGCAGAGTTTTTATCCGCTTCCATACGATTTACGAAAATTTCTTCCGAATACTTGGAAACAAAATATCCTGATTCACAGTCTGATAAAATGCTTCCTGTACCTGACGATAGCTCAGCCCCGGAATTCCCATCAGCCACATCATTTTCGTAATTACTGCCTCCAGCGTCATGTCATAAGCTTCGATTAGATCAAAATCTTTCTTTACCTTCTGTCCAACCTCATACACTTCCATGTTACTTCCTTCATTCGCAACCTGGGTGGCCATCACAACATATTTCCCTTTTTGCTGCCATTCTTTCATCTGATGATAGAATTCTTCCATAATTGTTGCCGGAATGCCGCCCACTCCAAAGCTTTCAATTACAATACAATCATAATTTGCAAATAGGTAGGAAAGAATCTCCGGTTTACTTCCTGGAATCATCTTCATGACACAAATGCTGTCTTTCATATCATAGTAAAATTCTACCCGTTTTTTATACGGTACTGACGGAATATACCGAATGACTCTGTGATCCTGTATGACCGCCGGATATGGAAAATTAATGCTGGAAAATGCGTTATAACTCTTTGCTCTCTCTTTCTTCGCTCTTGTTCCAACAATAACTTTACCGTCAAATACAATCGTCACATCCTGAGAATCATCATCTGATGCATAAATAAAACTGTCCAGCAAATTCGTCTTTGCATCTGTCACGTCCATATTCATAGGTTTTTGTGCGCCGGTAATGACAATCGGCTTTGCAGAATTCTGAATCATGTACGAAAGAGCTGCCGCAGTGTAAGCCAGCGTATCCGTTCCATGGCAAATTACAAACCCGTCATAGCTATAGTAATTCTCTTCAATGGTTTTTGTCATCAATTTCCAATGTTCCGGTGTGATATTCGTGCTGTCCACATTACAGATTTGAACAGTACTGACTTCACAGACAGATTCTACTTCCGGAATATAAGAAATGAGATCTTCCGGCGTCAGTCCCGGAGCAAGTCCCTGATCTGTCTGTCTGGAAGCAATCGTTCCTCCGGTTCCAATCATCAAAATTTTCTTCATCTTTCGTTCTCCCTGTATGCAATATATTCATCTGCAAAAAGCTGCATCTCTGCCGTTGTTCTCCAGAATACCTCGCCGGCTCCTCTGTCATGACTTCCATCCTTTAGAACTCTCAGCAGAATTGGTGCATCGCTCTGATTCAATTCCTGAAGGTGCGCTGCAAATTTCTTTCCGTGATACGGCGGTACATTATTATCGCATTCTCCTGTCTGAAGATAAATCCACGGATATGCAATCTGTTTTACATTATGATACGGAGAATAACTCAACAGATATTTAAACATTTCTTCACTTTCCCGCGGATTTCCGTATTCCGTAATGTACATCGGCCCTCTGTCATCTTCCGCAAATTGAAGCATGTCCGTGTGCGGAACAGAACCGATCACACATCCGAACAGATCCGGACGCATCGTTACAAGCGCTGATACCATTAAACCGCCATTAGACGCACCGGTAACAATCACTTCCCCTTTTCTCGCCCAGCCTTCTTCAATCATCTGTTCTGCAATTCCGATCATATCATAATAACAGTTTTTCTTTAAAAGTCCCATGCCTTCTTCGTGCCATTGGCTTCCGAATTCATTTCCTCCCCGAATCGATGCCAGGATATAAATTCCCTTATCCTCTGCCCATTCTGCCACTTTAAGACCGGTACAAGGCATTTCATAAGCCGGCACTTCCGAGAAATTATACCCACCATAAGCATACATCCAGACAGCTTTACACTCCTCTGGTTTTAAATCTTTTCTTCTCACGACAAAGTAAGGAATCTCTCTTCCGTCTTTGGCTGATTTTGCATAGCGCTGCTCTGTAATCACGTCCGGATGAGACACATCTGAACTCTTCAGAACAGTCTTCATCGTCTTTCCGTCAAATTCTAACAATACAGGAGGCATAACAAAAGACTGGTATTGAAAATATTTCTTTCCACCGGCGCTTCCACACACCGTTAATGTTCCGATTTCTTCCGGGAGTTTTACTTCCCTTTCCTGTACAGCCTGCTCTTCTTCCTGCAGACAGATAAGTCTCGCACACGCCGCTTTCAGGCTCATCAGATACACGCTGCCCTCAAGCATAAATCCTGAATCCAGAACTTCTTCCCCTTCTTCTCTCAATACTCTGGCATCTTGTAAAGACTTTCCCTGTGCAATGGCGATCAATTTTCCAAAAGGAGCATCTTCCTTCATAATAAAGTAGTGTTCTCCTGCTTTTGTATCAATATAGCGCATTTCTGCCGCATGATCTCCATTAATACTCCTCACTTCTTTTGTCATTTCATCATAACTGAAATATCTGGAATGGGAGTAATCACTCCAGTATTCAAACAAAATTGTATGTTCATCTGATGCCACATGCACATCGCCAAGTACAGAATATTCCCTGTTTTCAAATACACATTCGGTTACTCCTGTATCTGCATGATACGCGCACATTCTGGAATAACTTTCCTGTGTCTTTGCATCAGAAACCGTTTCAGAATAGTAGAGTACCAAATCGGATGCAGACCACGCATAATTAAATGTTCCCTTGATCGTTTCAATAATCTCTCGCTTCTCACAGTCAATGATCAACACTGACGGTCTGGCAGCTTCATCTTTTAACCCATAAAGCGCCAAATACTTCTGCTCTTTCGGACATGCCGTCGCTGAATATGGTGTATATTCCGGAAGTGTTCCTCTCTCTGCAATGATTTCTTCTGCCTGCATATCCTGACTTAACTTCACTACAACAGGATATCCATCTTCCCGCTTTGCAGCAAGAAATCCATCTCTCCACTTAGAAATTGCACTGTACAGCGGACGTCGTTTTCCCTTTTTCAAAGCCTGAATCTTTGCTTCCAGCTTTTCTTTCTCAAACCATTCATCGGTACAGGCATTTTCCGCTTTTACCCAGGCTAGCACTTCCGGATCATGGTTATCTGTCAACCAACGATACGGATCTTCTACCTTGTGTCCAAAATATTCTGTCTGAAAATCCTTTTTCTCACACGCAGGATAGTTCATAACAATCCACCTTTCCTTCTGTATATTCGTCTAACACACTATACTAAGCATAACATATTCCCTGCTATATTTCACTCTGGAAATCATAAAAATATTTCATTCGAAAGCAAAAGAATCCGGCAGAGCTCTTTCATTCTCTGTCGGATTCTAAATTCTCATGTAACAAATCTTTTCACTGCAGTCCGCTATTCTTATTCCATCTCCCGGATAATTTTACGGATTGGAAGTACAAAAGTAGGAGAAACAGAAAGTTCATCTACTCCCATCTCAATAAAAGTCTCTGTTAACGACATATCTGCGCCAAGTTCTCCACAGATTCCTGCCCAGATTCCTTCTTTATGCGCATTTTCCACAACCATGCGAATCATGCGGAGCACTGCCTCATGGTGCGCATCATAAATATTGTCAAGTTTAGCATTCTGACGGTCAATCGCAAGCGTATACTGTGTCAAGTCATTCGTACCGATACTGAAGAAATCAACTTCTTTTGCAAGAAGATCACTGATCATAACTGCTGCCGGTGTTTCAATCATAATTCCCTGCTCTACTTCACTAAATGGAATATTTTCCTGTGTCAGCTCCTGCTTCACTTCTTCTACAATCGCTTTGATCTGATGCACTTCATTAACAGAAATAATCATTGGATACATAATTGCAATCGTTCCATAAGCGCTTGCACGGAACAGCGCCCGCAGCTGTGTCTTGAAAATCTCCGGACGGTCAAGACAGATCCGGATCGCACGATATCCCATTGCCGGATTCTCTTCGTGATCCATATTAAAGTAATCTACCTGCTTGTCTGCACCGATATCTAATGTACGGATAATTACTTTCTTACCTGCCATATTCTGTGCAACTGTTTTATAGATTTGGAACTGCTCTTCTTCTGTCGGATACTGATCTTTCTCCAGATAGATAAATTCACTGCGGAATAATCCAATACCGCCGGCATCGTTCTGAAGTACACTCGCCACATCAGAAAGACTTCCGATATTCGCATACAGATTAATCTTCCGCCCGCTCTTTGTAGCAGTTTCCTTCCCCTTCAGTTCTTTCAGCATTGCCTTCTTCTCTGCTTCTTCTGCCTGGATCGTACGGTATTTCTCTAATGTCTCTTCATCAGGATCAACAATGAGCACCCCATTCTTTCCATCTACAATTCCAAGGGCACCATTCATCTGTACATCATAATCTACATTAATCAGCGCAGGAATATTCATTGTTCTCGCAAGAATTGCTGTATGGGAATTGGAAGAACCAAATCTTGTCACAAATGCCAGCACTTTACTCTTATCCATCTGAACTGTCTCGCTTGGCGCCAGATCCTCTGCCACAACAATCACCGGTTCATCTGCATCCATCAAACTCTCACCGTGTCCTGCCAGCACCCGAACCAGACGTTCTGAAATATCTTTGATATCTGCCGCACGCGCCTGCATATAATCATCGTCCATTGCCGCAAACATTGCTGAAAAGTTATCTCCTGTAGATGCAACAGCATATTCTGCATTTACTTGCTGCGTCTCAATAATATTGTGGATTGAATCCAGATAGTCTTCATCATCAAGCATCATCTGATGCACCTCAAAGATTGCTGCACCAGATTCTCCCACTTCCTGAAGCGCTTTCTCATACAGTTTTTGTAATTCCTCTGCTGCTGTTTGCTTAGCTTCTTCCACTCTTCGAAGCTCAGCCTCTATATCTTCCACATGATATCTTTTTACGCTCTGGTCTGCCTTCTGCAGTATCGATATCTTTCCGATCGCAATACCGGAAAATACTGTTTTTCCTTCCAATCTATTCATTACGCAACCGCCTTTCACCGCCATTTTATAAGTTTTCTTCTAAAAATGTCTTTACGCTGTCGGCATCTGCTGCTTCATTATCACCTGTTACAACTACTTCGATTTCATTTCCGCATTTTACGCCAAGTCCCATAACTGCAAGAAGCTTCTTCGCGGAAACTTTCTTTCCATTAAACTCGATCTCTACTGCACTTGAAAGAGATCCTACATGTTTTACAAGCATTCCTGCCGGTCTAGCATGAATTCCTTCGTCGTCTTTTACTGTAAATTTAAATGATACCATCCTTTTTTCCTCCTACACATGAATCATATGTTTATATTTTTTGTATTCCTGCGGTACGTCTCCTGCAACGATCATCCTGGCATCTTCAAATGCCCTGAAAGTGACACAGGATACCTTTCCAATCTTACTGCTATCGCTTAAAATATAGCATTTTTCTGTCTGTTCCATAGAGCATTGCTTAATCTGCGCTTCCCGCGCATCCGGAGTTGTAAATCCATAACGGGAATCAATCCCGTTGGTTCCCCAGAACCCTCTTGTAAAATGATATTTCTGCAGATTCTGTATTGCCATCTCCCCGATCAAAGCTTCCGTAACTGCTTTAAACTCGCCGCCCGGAAGATATACCGTATATCCTTTCTGAACGAGCTTTCTCGCATGCATCACACCATTTGTCACAAAAACTGCCCGCTTTTCTTTCAGAAAATCAATCAGATAGCCTGTTGTCGTTCCTGCATCAAGATATACAAAATCATTCGGTCGGATCAGTGATGCCGCATATCTGGCCACTTCTATTTTCTCTTCTCTGTGAAGTTCCTCCCGAAGTATTACGTCAGAATCTTTCACAACTACGTTCATTTCAAGCGCAATAGCTCCTCCATGAACTTTTGTAAGCATCCCGCGTTTATCAAGGGCATTGAGATCTCTTCTCAAAGTAGATTCCGATGCCCCTGTATACTCCATTAATTTCTGAACAGTCATACTGCCATATTCCTGCACCAGCCGTACTATTTCTTCCATACGTTCTTCTGCAAGCATAATTTCCTCCTTGCTCCGTCTGATGTATTCCGACAGGATTTTACTGCATATCTCTATTATGCCTGCAAAATGTGTTTCTGTCAAAACAATTTAATTCATTTTTACTTCTTTTTTCAAAAGCCCAAGAAGGACAGCAGCAATTACAGTTCCAACTGCAAGCGCTACCAAATACATCAGTGCATTTCCCACAACCGGGAATACGAAGATTCCACCATGCGGAGCCATCAATGTGCACCCAAACAGCATGGACAATGATCCCGCTACTCCTGAACCAATCACACACGCCGGAAGGACATGAAGCGGATCAGATGCTGCAAATGGAATCGCGCCTTCTGTAATGAAGGAAAGTCCCATAATAAAGTTTGTCGGACCTGATTTTCTTTCTTCAGCCGTAAATTTATTTTTGAATAATAATGTCGAAAGTGCGATTGCACACGGAGGAACCATTCCTCCAATCATAACTGCTGCCATAATATTGTAATTACCTGATGCAATAGATGCTGTTCCAAATACATATGCGGCTTTATTGAATGGACCTCCCATATCAACTGCCATCATACCTGCCAGAATAAATCCAAGTAAAATAACACTCGTACCGCTCATGGCTGATAAGCCATTTGTTAAAGCCATATTCACAATCCCTACAACCGGCTCGATAAGAAATGTCATAATGAAACCGATAAACAGTGTTCCGCAAAGCGGATATAACAGTACCGGTTTCAGACCTTCCAGACTATCAGGAAGCTTTGAAAATACTTTCTTTAATAATTGTACGAGATACCCTGCGATAAATCCGGCTGCAAGCGCGCCAAGAAATCCTGATTTTCCATTTGCCGCAATAGCTCCACCGACAAAACCAATCGCAAGTCCAGGTCTGTCTGCAATACTCTCTGCAATAAATCCAGCTAAAATCGGAAGCATAAAACCAAATGCAAGTCCACCGATTTGTTTAAAGAATGCTGCTGTTGGTGTAATTGTTCCAAATAATGATTTATCTTCCAGTGTCGCAATGTCTACACTGAATCCATCAATCAAAAATGCAATCGCGATCAAAATACCTCCGCCTACCACAAATGGAAGCATATGAGAAACACCATTCATTAGATGCTTATAGATTTGATGTCCGGTGCTTTCTTTCTCTAATGACATTTCTTTCTGCTTCTCTCCCTTATTCTTGTAAATTGCTGCATCTCCAGCCGCAATTTTCTGGAGCAATTCTTCCGGTCTACTGATTCCCGCTGAAACCTGACATTCAATCACGCGCTTTCCGTGGAAACGTTCCATCGGAACTTTTGTATCTGCCGCAATAATAACACCGTCCGCCTCTCTAATTTCTTTTTCCGTAAGCACATTTTTAGCTCCGCCGGATCCCCTTGTTTCTACTTTGATCTGATAGCCAAGTTCTTTTGCTTTCTTTTCAAGGCTTTCCGCTGCCATATACGTATGAGCAATTCCTGTCGGACACGCTGTTACTGCAACAATTTTTTTCTGCACCACTGACTCTGGCTCTTCCACCAATTTCTGAATTTCTTTTTCCTCTGCGTCTTTTTCCATCTCTGCTGTTTCAATGATCTGAAGGAATTCTTCTTTCGATGATGCTGCTTTTAGTGCTTCTGTAAACTCTTCCTTCATCAAAAGAACAGATAGTTTACTCAATACTTCCAGATGCACATTGTCTTTTGTATTCGGAGCCGCAATCAAAAAGATTAAATCTACAGGCGCTCCATCCAAAGCATCATATTCTACCCCTTCTTTTATAACCATTGCTGCAAGTCCCGGTGCAGTAACAGCTGAAGATTTTCCATGCGGAATTGCAATGCCGTCTCCAACTCCAGTTGTTCCTTCTTCCTCTCTTGCAAATACCGCGCTGCGATATGTCTCTTTCTCCGACAGATTTCCGCTTTTTTCCATCAGATCCACCATCTGATTTAAAACATCTGTTTTATTTTTAGCAGTCCCATTTAATTCAATACTTTCTGCTGATAATAAATCTGTAATTCTCATATACTTCCTCCTTCTTTAACTTTAAAAACACAATGTATTTTTCAGTGCTTCTACTTCTTCCAGTATTGCCAGATTTTCCGAAAAGGCGCTGGCGCTACCGCTGGCAATTCCCATCTTAAACGCTTCTTTATAATTGCCAGTTTGCAAATATCCCGCAACAAATCCAGCTACCATCGAGTCTCCGGCTCCTACAGAATTCACAACCGTACCTTTCGGCGCTTCGCTCTCATAAACTTCGCCTGTTTCAGAAACAAACACTGCTCCATCTCCCGCCATTGAAATCAACACATTCCGCGCTCCCATCTCCTGAAGTTTTTTCGCATGACAAATGATTTCTTCCCGAGTTTTAAAGGTTGTTTGGAAAATTTCTGCCAGTTCATGGTGATTTGGTTTAATAAGAAATGGATGATATTTCAGCACATTGACAAGCAAATCTTTTGTAGCATCCACAACGATTTGAATTCCTCTTCCTTCCAATTTTTTTAAAATGTCACTGTAGATTGTATCCGGCATCGTATTAGGAATACTGCCTGCCAACACAAGTACATCTCCTTCGGAAAGATGCTCTAGCTTTTCACAGAGCTGCGCGACCGCAAATTCATCAATCACCGGTCCTTGACCATTGATCTCACTTTCTTCTTCCGAGCGAATTTTCACATTGATTCTGGACCACCCGCTTTTCAATTCAATAAATTCTTCCCCAACTCCTTGCTCTTTTATTCGACGTCTGATTTCTTCCCCGGTAAAACCGGAAATAAATCCAAGCGCTATACTACTCATTCCGAGATGCTCCAAAACGATAGAAACGTTAATCCCTTTTCCTCCCGGTAAAATCATCTCGGAAGAAGTCCGATTCACTTCTCCGGTTTTCAACATATCTACTGTGACAATATAGTCAAGCGATGGGTTGAATGTTACTGTATAGATCATAGAATTCCTCCTTTTTGATTTATTTTGATTGTTTTTGGTTCTTTATGACGTTTTAATTATATCCACGTTTCCAGTCATAGTCAATCATTTTCATTCATTTTCAGTTACAATATTTTCAATTGATTTTTGTGTAAAATCACAATATCCAATTTATCAACTATAATTTTCCATAATCGAAAACAGATATTGGCCGAACATACATCAAAAAAGCTGTCCTTCCATTCTATTCATGGAAATGACAGCTTTCTTTTGCTTTTCACTTTATAAATAATTCTTGTCAATATTTTCTAAACTATTCAAAATTTTTATGAACAAGGTGACAATATTCTTCATATACCGGAAATCCTTCGAATTCTTCTCGCAAAACGTCCCTGATTCCTTTATAATACCATCCGATGATTTTCTTATCTTTCATCCGGAATCGTTCCCACAGCTTCTCGCCGCACTCTGGATAATCTCTGTCAATATCCCGCATATTCGACAACTTATCTGCCAGCGCGATCATTTTATGCTCTCTTGTGGCCGATCTTAACCGGTGGATTGTAGCGCTTTTACGTTCCATCCAAGTCTTTGACTTATCTTCGCTTTCCTGAAGCACGAGCTCTGTTACTCGATCACCAAATTCTTTTCTCAAAACTTCATCAGTTACTTCTTCGCAATCTTCAATCGTATCGTGAAGGATTGCTGCACTGATAATCTCCTCATCATCTGTCATTAGCGATACAATTCTTCCTACTTCCAATGGATGCACAATGTACGGACGCATCGTCCCCTTGCGAACTTGTCCCTCATGTGCCCTTGTCGCAAATGCAATTGCTCTGTCTATCATCGTTTCTGTCCCCTTATTTTTTCGTTCTGTTCCATTCGCCAATAACTTCACTTACCATAGAAACTGTCACAAATGCTTTCGGATCTGCCTCGTGAATATAATTCAGCAATTCTCCGTATTCAGGTCGTGTCAAAATTGTAATCAGTTCTATTTTATCTTGATTATCATAACCTCCCTTTGCAGGATACAACGTTACTCCTCTTCTCATCTCCTGCACAATATACTGCTGTATTTTCTCATATTCTGATGAAATAATACATACACGTTTCTTCACATGAAATCCATCGATATAATGATCCAACACGATTCCATTAAAATATGTTGCAAGAATACTGATCACCAGTGTCTTTGTATCATATACCAGAATCGAAGAAAATGCCGTTACCATTCCGGCAATTGTCATCGCTTTTCCAAGCTCTATATGAAAATACTTATTCAAAAACTTGGCAATGATATCGAGACCTCCGGAAGACGCATTCGCATTAAACAACATGGCCAAACCAATGCTGACGATGAGTACATAACAAATTGTGTTAATAATGATCTCATCTGTCAAAGGCTTCGGATCCGGAAACAAAATTTCAAATACTTTTAGGAAAACCGGAAGCATGATTGATGTGTAGATTGTCTTTGCGCCAAACTCTTTCCCAATAAAAATAAATCCCAGAATCAAAAGCAGTACGTTCAATACCAATGTCATTGTCGAAATAGACAGCGGAATAAAATTTGAAAGTACCAGTACAAGACCTGACAAACTTCCTACAACAAGCTGGCATGGTATCATAAAAAAATACACCGCTCCTGCTACGATCATGATACCGAGCGTAATAAATAAATATTCTTTGATATCTATCTTTGATTTCATAACAGCTTTTCTCCTTTTACTTTTATTCATTTTACTCCGTTTATTGTAACATTTTTTCTTCTGTCTCACAATGAAAATCAAGCGAAATCCTCTGAAATATGATACAATCAATTCAGATTATATATGAGGAGAATGATTATGCATCAAAAAACAGTTTTTATCAGCGGTGCCTCTGAAGGAATCGGACGCGCAGCTGCTCTTATTTTTGCCGAAAACGGCTATCATACATTTTTAAACGCCCGGTCAGAAGAACGTCTTCTCTCACTTCAGGAAGAAATTACTTCTAGCTTTCACACTGGCTGCAGCATCTTTCCGGGAGATATCAGTAATCCTGACACCGTTCGCAATATCTTTACCCAAATAGAAAACACTCATCTTGGACTGGATATTCTTGTCAACAATGCAGGAATTGCATGGATTGGACTTTTAAGCGATATGAGCGACAAAGAATGGGAACGAGTTCTTAATACAAATCTTTCTTCTGTATTTTATTGCTGCCGCAGCGCCATTCCCATAATGCTCCGCCGAAAATCCGGAAAGATTATTAATATTTCCTCTATGTGGGGAACTTCCGGCGCTTCCTGTGAGGCAGCCTATTCTGCATCTAAATCAGGTGTCAATGGTCTTACAAAAGCTCTTGCAAAAGAACTCGCCCCAAGCAATATTCAAGTAAATGCCATTGCCTGCGGTGTAATTGACACAAAAATGAATGGTCAATTATCAGAAGAAGAACGCGAAAGCCTTTCTGAAGAAATCCCGGCAGGATATTTTGCTTCTCCCCTGGAAGCTGCAGAGTTTATCTTCCATACCGCTTCTGCTCCTTCCTACATGACAGGTCAGATCATCGGATTTGATGGTGGATTTCTTTAAATTGTTTGAATATTCTAATTTTTTACACTTTATTAACATTTTTACTATTGACTTTTACTTTATTCTGCTTATAATTAGACATAACTGTTCCCTATATGGGTATCGTTACAAATTTTTGAAGGAGGGTTCATTTCCATGCATTCTTACAAAGTACATTTTAGCAATGCAGAACAAGTGTTTGATTTTGTAACAAAAATTCGTAAATTTGATTTCGACATGGATTTAAAAGCAGGATGCCGAATTGTAGATGCCAAATCCATTGTCAGCGCTGCAGCAATCAGTGATGCTTCTGAACTTACACTTCAGATTCATGCAGATGATTGTTCCGAAGTTCTGGATTGTATTAGTCCATATCTTGCAGCATAATACATGTAGTTTTTCTACTCTCCCCCTATTTTATTAGGCACGCCAAAAGCCGACAAGACAAATGTCTGTCGGCTTTTGGGCATTTATTTTCGAATTATTTTCTTACTCAATCTCCAACTGTATCGGGCAATGATCTGAGCCATAAATCTCTGTCAGAATTTTTGCATCACGCAGCCGCTTTTTCAATTCCTCAGAAACGCAGAAATAGTCAATACGCCAACCGACATTTTTCTCTCTTGCATGAAAGCGATAAGACCACCAGGAATACGCCCCTTCAAGCTCGGGATAAAAATAACGAAACGTATCAATAAATCCTGCATCTATAACATTTTGGAATTTTCCGCGCTCTTCATCGGTGAATCCTGCATTCTTATGATTTGTTTTTGGATTCTTTAAGTCAATCTCTCTATGAGCCACATTCAGGTCACCACAGAAAACAACCGGTTTTTTCTCTTTCAGATCTTTTAGGTAAGAAAGAAATGCATCTTCCCATGTCATCCGATACTCCAATCTTGTGAGTTCCCGCTGTGCATTCGGCGTATACACCGTCACAAAATAGTATTCTTCAAATTCCAGCGTGATCACACGTCCTTCCTGATCATGTTCCGGCACACCGATACCATATCTGACTGACAACGGCTTGATTTTCGTAAAAATTGCTGTTCCGGAATAACCTTTGCGCTTAGCATAATTCCAATACTGATAATATCCCGGCAGTTCCAGAACGAGCTGTCCTTCCTGCATCTTGCTCTCCTGAATGCAGAAAATATCCGCATCCGCATTTTTAAAAAACTCCTCAAATCCCTTTTGTACACAAGCTCTGATTCCATTTACATTCCATGAAATAAACTTCATTTTGTTCTCCTATTTCAGTATTTTTTTTAATTCTGCCATAAATGTATTCACATCTTTAAATTCTCGATATACTGATGCAAACCGTACATATGCCACTGGATCCAAATCTTTTAGTTTATCCATAACAATCTCGCCGATCTCGCTGCTTTGAATCTCTTTCTCTTCACGGCTGAAAATCTCTGTTTCGATAGCATCAATCGTTTTCTGGATTTCAGAAGCTGATACCGGACGTTTGTAACAGGCGCGCAGAATCCCTCCCTCAATCTTTGAGCGATCATATTGTTCTCTATTATTATCTTTCTTAATAATAATCAGTGGAATGGTCTCCACTTTCTCATAAGTTGTAAACCGTTTTCCACATGCATCGCAAGAACGGCGTCTTCTGATGGAACTTCCGTCTTCTGCCGGCCGTGAATCAATTACTCTTGTATCCTGATTACCACAATATGGACACTTCATATGCTCTTCCTCTCTTTGTAATAACGATATTGAAACTAATTACAGTATATCTTCCCACTCTGCGTTTGTAAACGAAATTCTTACTTTTCCTTGCATTTTATCGGTATTTTCTAATGATTTTCAACACTCTTTGCAGCGTTTCAAAAAATTCTCCTCGCAAATTTCCACAAGAATAATATCCGGTCCTACTTTTTTTATACATTCAAACGGAATCACATACTCCGAATCACATCCAAACAGTCCACAAACTTTGCAGGGTCCCGGAACGATAATTGCCTGCACACATCCCTGGCACAGATCAAGAATAATATCCGCTACACATCCAAGTCTGCGGCAATTACAAAGATTTACTACTTCTTTTTCTCTCAATTCACAAAAACGCATCCGTGCACCTGCTTTCATCTTCTTATTACTAACAGTATGCACCGGATGCGTATTATGCTACTTTTTCAATATAAATTATCTATGGAGCCATGATCGTCTCCCGGTCAAATGCTTTAACGATCACTCCTGTCAGAACTACACCGCAAATCAATGTTGTTGTCAGTGTCAGCACATACTGCAATGCAGTCACTTCATGGGACAAAATATTTTTCAGTACAATCGCACTATTATAAAGTGGAATACAGAACGCTCCTGTTGATGGCTCCTGATTCGTAAACATTGACATCAATCCGATAACAAGAACAAGGATATATGCCGGCATCACATAAGTATTCGCCTCTTTTGTGGATTTGGCAAATACGGAGAATAATACGATCAGTGTGGCATACAAAAATGCGAGTGCAATCAATATCCCCGCCAACATGGCTCCCTGTCCAAATGTAATCGAAAGTTTCAATCCCTCTGTGCCCATGCCGGAGAGTGTCCCTGACATCAAAGGTATAGATATTACCATGACAACGACATAAATTAAAGAGGAAATTCCTGAAATGATCATAAGAGCAAATACTTTGCCAAGCACGATGTAACTTCTCTTAACCGGCGATACAAGAAGGCTTGCCATCGTTCCTCTTTCCTTTTCTCCCGCAATCATATCTGTTCCGATTCCCATAGCTCCTGCAAACAGCAAAATCGTAATAAAATACGGAAGCATCATACCGAGTTCTTTTCCGTTCGCTTTCTTTTCATCCTGAACAATCATATCCGGATTATCCGTATTTACCGTAAAGATCATAAGCTGTTCTAAGTCGCCGACTCGTCCTGCCAGCAATGTCTGACGATAAGATTCCAAAACAGTTCCTGTTACTTCCCGGAATGCACTCATGGAATATTCTTCTGACGGATTATAGTATACTTTAATCTGAGGAATCTCATCTCCTTTTTGATAGGAAGCAATACTTTCCTCAAAATTTTCCGGGAACTGTAGCCAGAGGTCTGCCTGTCCGGATGTCAATTCATTCTTTACCACAGTTTCCGATTCCATCGCGCGCAGATCATATGTATATCCGCCTGTCTCCAAAAACTTCTGAAAACTTTCCGGAAATCGCTCCGCATAAATAACCGGAATATGATTGTCAATGTCTGCCATCATATTTTTCTGGAGATTTCCGATCAGCATCATAAGGCCTACCATCAAAAGCGCCGGAAGAAGAAATACTGAAAATAGCATCTTCTTATCTTTTACAACTCTGGCAATCTCTTTTCTAAAAATCTCACGAATTCCTTTCATAGCTAGTCCTCCCCTTTGATTCCTTTATAAATTTCAAAAAAGGCATCTTCCAAATCCCCAGTTCCGGTCTGCATCAGCAATTCTTCTACTGTTCCTTCTGCCGCTTTTTTTCCATCAATGATCATACCGATCCGATCGCACAATTTTTCTGCCTCAGACATAATATGCGTAGAAATAATTACAAGCTTGCCTTCTTCTTTTAATTTCTTCAAATAATCTGTCACACTTCTTGCCGTAACAATGTCAAGACCATTCGTCGGTTCATCAAAAATAACAATCTCCGGATCATGGACAAGACTAACAGCAATAGCTGCTTTTTGTTTCATACCGGTTGACAGTTCTTTGATCTGTTTATGAGCAAATTCTTTAATTCCAAAGTAAGAAAACAGCTCTTCTTTTCGCTTTTTCAACTGATTCTCCGGAACTTCATGAAGCCGTCCAAAAAAGTCGAACATATAATCTGTGGAAAACTGCGGATCAAGCTTAATATCACTTGTAAGAAATCCAATCTGTCTGCGCACTTCTTCGCTTTCCTTTTGTACTTCATGACCTCCAACATAAATTTCTCCTTCTGTTGGTTTAATAATCGTAGCAATACAGCGAAGCGTCGTCGTCTTCCCTGCACCATTTGGTCCCAGCAATCCATAAATCTCTCCCGGCTTTGCCGTCAGTTCCAAGTGATCCACCGCCACTTTCTTCGGGTTCTTTGTATGCAGCTCCTGCATCTGGCGCTTATTCAGCTTATATACTTTTGTTAAATTACGAATCTCAATCATATATCTTTCCTCCCGCTCCAGATAATCTGTAATTGTATCTCTGTATTATTTATTTAATACAATAATATTATTTGTTTCTTTTGTCAATGTGTTTATGGATTTTTTAAAAAAATCTTCCGCGTTGACAGAAAAACCTCCCCATGCAATAATACATTTATCTGAATCGAAATTTTTGCTTAAGAAAGGAAAAAATTACTATGATAAAAGAAACCGTATTACTTTTTAATTTTCAAGACCGCACTCAGCTTCGCAAGCTGGAAATGCTGCTGCTGCCGATGAAGATCCGTCTGAAAAAAGTAGCAAAAGAAGACTATTTAAAACCACTTGGCAGCTTCGTAAACAGCCCTGATGTCACTTTCTCTGATACATGTTATGACGGAGAAGAACTTCCTGCACCAATGATTGTCTTTGTGAATCTTCCCGGTAGCCGTCTCGATACGATACTTGCTGGAATGCGCCGAAATAAAATCGGACCAATTCCTCACAAGGCAATCCTCACACAGACAAATCAGCATTGGAATGTTTTACAGTGTTTCAAAGAAATTGACGCCGAACACAAAGCTATGACAGAATCATCATCTCTCTCTTAAACAAAAAGGAAGTCTGACACATCTCTCTCCGATGTGTCGGGCTTCCTCTTTTGTCGCAATTTTGTTCTGCCAGACATCAAATATCTATCAGCTTTCTGCCGTCATCTCTGCCTTCCGGAACAGTTTAAAACTGACTTTCATACAATTTTTTATAAAATCCATTTTTTTGAAGTAATTCTTCGTGACTTCCCTGTTCGATAATATTTCCCTCTTTCATCACAAGAATTGTATCAGCCTCTTTAATTGTCGAAAGCCGATGCGCTACAATAAAACTTGTGCGCCCCTTCATCATTCGTCGAAAAGCTTCCTGAATCTTAATTTCTGTTCGCGTATCAATCGAAGAAGTTGCCTCATCAAGAATCAGCATCGGCGGCAAATTCAGCATCACTCTTGCAATACAAAGCAGCTGTTTCTGTCCCTGTGAAAGATTGCCTCCTTCCTCTGTAATCTTCGTATCGTATCCATCCTGCATACGCTTGATAAAACTGTGTGCATGAGCTGCCTTCGCTGCCTCAATAATCTGTTCTCGTGAAGCCTCCGGATACCCATAGGCAATATTTTCTGCAATAGTCCCCGTCTTCAGCCATGTTTCCTGAAGTACCATACCATACTGAGCTCTCATACTATCTTTTTGTATATCGGCAATGTTATGCCCACTTAACATAATCTTCCCTGCATCAATCTCATAAAACCGCATCAACAGATTGATCAGCGTTGTCTTACCGCATCCTGTAGGACCAACAATAGCAATTTTCTCTCCCGGTTTCACCTCAAGGTTAAGCTCTTGAAGCAAAGGCACTTCCGGCTGATAAGAGAAGGATACATCTGTCAGTTTTAAGCTGCCATCAACTTCTTTTAGCGCAGCTGCTCCAGGTGCATCTGGTTCTTCTGCTGGTTCTTCCATAAAGTCAAACACACGCTTCGCACAGGCAATGGCATTTTGCAGCTCTGTTACTACGCTAGAAATCTCATTAAATGGCTTTGTATACTGATTGGCATATGTCAAAAAGCATGAAAGCTGTCCAACAGTAATAGCGCCTCCCATAGCCATAACTGCTCCCACAATTCCTACTCCTGCATATACAAGTCCATTTACAAACCTTGTGCTTGGATTCGTAATGGATGAAAAAAAGGTTGCTTTCAAACTGCAGCTTTGAAGTCTGACATTAATTTCATCAAACCGCTCCGTTGCTCGTCCGCCATACCCAAAAGCCTGCACGACCTTCTGGTTTCCTACCATTTCATCTACGAGCGCTGTCATTTCTGCTCTTGTCTCAGATTGTTTTTGGAACATCGTATAAGTTCGTTTTGCAATAAAGCTTGCCACAAATAAGGACAACGGTGTAATCAAAATAACTACAAGAGATATCTGTACGTTAATGGCCAGCATAAAACCAAGAGTCCCAAAGATTGTAACAAGACCTGTAAAAAGCTGTGTGAACCCCATTAAAAGTCCATCGGAAAACTGTTCCACATCCGTAATGATCCGGCTGATCGTCTCACCATATTGATGTGAATCCACATATTTTAACGGAAGCACCTGGAGTTTCGCAAAAGCCTCTGTTCTTACATCTTTCACCACACAGTAAGTAATCCTGTTATTGCACAGATTCATAAGCCACTGAGCCGCTCCGGTCATACAAATGATTACCGCAAGCTTTTTCAAAATATGCAAAATCGCCTCAAAATCAACCTTTCCCTCTGCCAAAATACAGTCTACAGCATCTCCTACCAGAATCGGAGCATATAAAGTTGTTCCGACAGTTATTACCGCAAATATTAAAGAACAAACTACAAACAATCGATAAGGACGGATTCGTTTTAATATTTTCTTTATTGTCTCCTCCTGTTTACGCACGATGTTCCACCTCCTCTTTCGAAAGCTGAGAATAACAGATTTCCTGATACACCTGACAGGATGCCAGAAGTTCTTGATGTGTTCCCTTTCCTGCGATTCTTCCATCATCCATAACAAGAATCTGATCTGCCTGCATAATAGAGGCTGCCCGCTGCGATACAATAAACACCGTCATTCCTTCGGTATCCTCTGCGATTGCCCTGCGAAGTTTCGCATCTGTAGCAAAATCAAGTGCAGATGCACTATCATCCAGAATTAAAATCTTCGGTTGTCTCACAAGCGCCCTCGCAATCGTCAGACGCTGTCTCTGTCCACCGGACAGATTCTTTCCGCCTTCACTGACCACGGTGTCCAATCCGTCTTTTTTCCCTTCAATAATTTCTCTGCCCTGGGCAGTTGTCAGCGCCTGCATCATCTCTTCTTCCGAAGCGTTTTCCTTTCCCATACGCAAATTATCCCGAATTGTGCCATGAAACAGAACAGCCTTTTGCGGAACAACTCCAATCCGTTTCCGCAAAGTTTCCAGAGAACTTTCTTTTACCGGCATTCCATTTACTTTTACACATCCGGCTGTCGCATCATAGAATCTCGGAATCAGATTCACAAGCGTAGACTTACCGGATCCTGTACCGCCAATGATTCCGATTACTTCCCCTTTCTTTGCAGAAAACGTAATATCACTGAGCGCCTCCTCCTTTGCTCCTGCATAGGTAAAGCTTACATGATCCATTTCCACTGCCGGCGCCTCCTGTGTTTCGTTTCCGCATGTATCTTCCGCTTCACGCCCAGACGAATTTGCCTCCTTGCTTTCTGTCCGACCAGCTCCAATGCCGGAGCAGATACTCGGCTTTAACGCAAACACTTCCTTGACACGTCCTGCCGATGCCAGCGCTTTTGTAAAAGACACGATGAGATTCGCCAATGCTACAAGCGCAATCAGAATCTGTGTCATGTAATTGACAAGAGCAATCACTTCTCCCTGAGTAATACTTCCTCCAAACACTCTTTTTCCGCCAACCCAGACAATTGCAATTGTTGCCGCATTTACAATAATGTAAGTCATCGGATTGAGCGCTGCCGAAATCTTGCCAACAAGCATCTGCATTCGCATGAGCATGTCACTTTCTTTCTCAAACTGCTTCTGCTCTTCCTTCTGCGTGCGAAATGCCCGAATCACACGAATGCCCGCCAGATTTTCTCTTGTTGTCAGAAGCACCTGATCCAATCCTTTTTGTACGTTTCGATAAAGCGGAATTGTTATCAGCATAATACCATAAATAACAATCGCCAGAAGCGGCACCGCTACGACAAATACGAGTGCAGCCTGAAAATCAATCGTAAACGCCATTACCATAGCTCCCACTACAATAAACGGGGAGCGAAGGAGCAGACGCAGCACCAGATTTACTCCTGACTGTACCTGATTGATATCACTTGTCATGCGTGTTACAAGAGTAGAGCTTCCGGCCTGATCAATTTCTGTATAAGAAAGTGCTTCAATATGTGCAAACAGATCATGCCTAAGCTCTGTTCCAAATCCAATGGCTGCCTTTGCTGCAAAATATTGCGCAGTCAGCGAGCAAGTAAGCCCAAGCACACCAAGAAATACAAGAACGCCTCCCATTTTCAATATATATCCTATGTCCTGATTCTTAATCCCTACATCAATAATATCTGCCATGACAAGGGGAACGATTAATTCAAAACATGCCTCAAGCAACTTAAACAGCGGCCCGATAATACTCTCTTTTTTATACCTTTTTAAATACGGTAATAATCGAAACATATACTCTCTTCTTCCTTTCTCTGCTGCCAATTTAACCGGTGGCAGTTTCTTGTACATTATACGTCCTGAATTGACTTTACACAAGCGATTATGCTATACTTTTCCCAAATTACTATACGAAATCATACTTGGATAAAGGAGGATATTTATGTATATCGATAAGACATTATACACAACTGCCCCATCCGCTGAAGGACGTCTTGAAAAAGAAATGCGGGTATATGAACTATTAGAACAACTTCAGATTCCATATACCAGAATTGACCACGAGCACGCAGATACCATTGAAGACTGCGCTGCCATTGAAACATTACTTGGCGCACAGATCTGCAAGAATCTCTTTCTTCGCAACCGCCAGGCAACCAATTTTTATCTGCTCTTAATGCCGGGAGACAAACGTTTTCTTACAAAAGAGCTTTCCAAGCAACTTGGTATTTCTCGCCTGTCTTTTGCGGAGCCGGAATATATGGAGCAATATCTTAACACAACGCCTGGTTCTGCAAGCATTCTCGGTCTTATGAACGATCCGGAACACCATGTTCAGCTAGTCATTGATGAAGATCTGCTGAAACAGGATATGATCGGATGCCATCCTTGCATCAACACAAGCAGTCTCAATCTTAAAACAGCCGATATTTTAGAAAAATTCTTACCATACACCGGCCATTCTTATGCAGTTGTGACACTGACCGGTGAGGCATAACATTTACATGCAATTAAGGCAGATACCAATGCATTCGCATCTCGTATCTGCCTTTTCATTCGTTTCTATCTTGTTTTTTTTAAATTCTTTTCTCTATTAATGCTACTTGCTCTCTGACTGAAAGTTCACATCAATCATAACGATCTCGCTATCTGTTCCAACCCTCATATTCGGTCCAAACAATCCAATTCCGGATGTAACAATATTGTGCATCCCATCTTTATCCAAATAGCCGTACGGATTCTCCCACAGAAACGGCATGATAAGATTTCCCGGAAACATCTGTCCATTATGTGTATGACCGCATAGATCTATATCAACTCCAGCATCTGCCAGTTCTTGAAGCTCACTCGGCTCATGATCAATTACAATAAGCGGTTTAGACAGATCCAATCCCTCAATTAATTCTTTAGGGGTTTTTCGCTTTTCTATACCTCTGCCCGGCACTTTCGCGTCAGGTCTTCCACAAAGATAAAACGCTTCATCAATACAAACTGCTTCATCCCTCAACAGTATAATTCCTGCCTCTTCCAGAAACCTATCCATTCGTTCATCACTCATTTTCTTCCGGTCGCTGTCAAATGTAAATCCTGCCAGAATCTTCTCTTGAATATCATGGTTACCATAGCACGCATACACCCCATATGTGCTTTCGATACTCCGGAAAATTTGAATCAATTCTTTCGGATCATCAAGCGCTTCGTATTCATTGTCAAAAATATCTCCTGCAATACATACAAGATCCGGCTGCTGCGCGTTGATCTTCTTTGCCATCTCACGCATCTGCCATGTGCCAATACTGTATCCAAGATGAATGTCTGCTACAAGAGCAATCTTCAGTTCTTCTCTTCCGGCACACCTTTTTTCTACAGTTACCTCATAGGAGGTAGTCCGGATATGACGCACATGAAGTACCCCATACACGGAAACAGATGCAATCAGAATCACGCAGCATGTTCCTGTAATTACAAAGGTTCTGCGGGAACGAAGTTTTTCTTGTGGAATCCAGCGTATTCGTTTCAGGAAAAAACGTCCCAAATCTACGATAACAATCACAAGAATCATGTAAAGAGAAACACCAAGCCAGTAATTCCCAAAACATTTGAAAAATCTCTGCGCCATAGAAGGTTTCAGGAAAAATCCAATTCCGAGAGACAATGCAGAAAATGTATATACGATTCCGATGAAAATTCTGATCCACTTTTTCTTAAAATGCCTGCTGCAGGCGCTCATATAGCGGATTCCCCATCGAAATACATACAGATTGACGAGTACATACAACGGAAACAGATATACCGCTATCATACGTTCGCTTCTTCCTCTTTTTCTTGCAGTGTATTCTCCCGGCGCTCTTTCTCCTGCTGTTCTTTTTCTTCAAGCATCTCTTCTTCTGTCAGACGCTTGATTCTTTCATCCAGGCCATGTGTCACAACATATTCATAAGTTGTCCGAGGTACAAGGTGACTCCACGGAAGGTTGCAAACAATCTTACTTCTGACCTCCGTTGCCGTAGTTCCCTTCTCCTCTTCCGGACGATTCCAGAGAACTTCTACTTTCACTCCGAGATCTTCCAATATCTTCTTCTTTTCCTCTCCCCACTTATCACAGATACTCATGAAAAATGTGGCATCTTTCGGCGCATACTGTAAAATATATTCCGGACGGTTAATCGGGAACGGAATAATATCAAATTCCTCTCTCTTCACACCAAAATCAAGCAGCGCTGCCTGAATCATCTCCATTCGCTCATAATATGTGAGTGGATTTGCTGTTTTTTTAGAACGCTTTTTATCATTTTCACTGTCTTTAATATAAGAATCATCCGGATTGCTGATTCCCACATATAATTTTTTACATCTCATTTTCGCCGCAAGCAGATATTCCATGTGCTTTAAATGCAATATCTGAAAACGGCCATGAATTACTCCAACATCTACCATTGTTCTTATCCCCTTTTTATCTTTCCTATCTATCATAAAACAAAAAAACCGGTTTGACAACCATGCCAAACCAGTTTTCCCAATGCTTTTTCCTATAGTATTGCTCTACTTATTTACCTCTACAGTCTCCGTTTCAAAAATAAATTTCACTTCACCGGACATATCTTCCGAAATTCCGCTGAATGATTCATAGTTTTCTGAAAGATCTGCCAGACTCTTCAAACGATCGAATACATTTTCCAGATCTCCGGTAAGCACATCAGAAATCTTCTCGATTCCTTCTTCGTTAAATTCTTTCATACCGTCTGCCAGCTTATCTGCTCCTTCTGACAATTCATCTATTCCTGAAAGAAGTTTAGAGGTACCGGATTTCAATGTATCAGTACCCGCTGCAAGTTGAGAAGTTCCATCTGTAAGGGCCAAAGCTCCTGTCAAAAGTGTTGGTGTTCCTTCTTTTAATTTATTCGCCCCAACAATCAAATCTTTTCCTGACATTTTCAGAAGACTGCTTCCGCTTAACAGCTGGCTGTCATTAGCCTGAAGTGTCTGGAAGCCGCCAAGAAGCTGATTGACACCTTCTTCTGTCTTAGATGCCAGCAAAACAGAATTGTCCGTCAATGTGTCCACTGCCTCTGCTGCATTTCCTGTACCTGCTTTCAATGCATTCGCTCCCTGTGACAGCTGTTTTAATCCATCTACTAACTGTTTTGCCGGATCTCCCGCATTCTCTAGCATTTGTGACATAGCTTCCATTTTTGCCGCTGCCGCATCCATCTGTGCAGCCCCTTCTGTCAAGCCTTTTATCAGTTCACTGTCTTTTCCGAGTTTTTTTGCCCCCTCTGTCAGAGCTGTTCCACTGGCTTCAAGCTTTGCTGCACCGGCTGTAAGAGATGCTGATGCTC
>CAUCYJ010000008.1:0-32540 GCA_958446945.1 uncultured Lachnospiraceae bacterium
ACTGATCCTTGCAAAAATTGTGGCAGAAGAGCAAAGAATGCAGGAAAGTTTTCCGGTCAGGCTCCGGTTCCTTTTTGAACCTGCAGAGGAGATTGGTGAAGGTGCAAAAAGAATGCTTCAGGCCGGAGCATTAGAGAATCCGAAAGCAGATGCATTTCTGATGTTTCATTACGCAGCGGACATGACATTTGGAATGGCAGTGCATCAGGGACAGGCATCTTCCATGATCAACAGTATGCAGATTCATGTTCATGGAAAATCCAGTCACTGGTGTGAAGCGGATAAGGGGATTGATGCAATTTATGCAGCTGCTCAAGTGATAAGTGCCATTCATGATCTGAATGAAAGTTTTGGAAAACAGCATCCGGATGCAGGAAAATATATTGTGGGTACGGGTACGATCCATGGCGGTGAATATACGAATATTATTGCAGACCATGTGGTATTAAACGGAAATATACGCGCAGTTCATGAAGAAACTTACATGGCACTTGAGCACGAGCTGGAGAGAAATCTGCAGGAAATTGAAAAGCAGACTGGCACACAGATCCGTATGGAATTTCCAAAAGATCCGGTATATGCGTTTGCCAATGATGAGGAACTTACAGAGACAGCAAAGGCAGTGGGTGAAGAAGTATTCGGGGATAAGTTTGTCCTGGAAGGAGAAGATGAGCTGTTTCTTTCCGGTGACAACGCATACAGATATTTTAGAGAAACCAGAGGACTTTTCACAGTATTTCTTGCGGGAATACCAGGAGAAAATCATCCTCTGCATCATCCGAAATTTCAATTGGATGAGAGGATACTGCCGTACAGCGTGGAAGCATTGTATAAGATTATAACTACATTATGAGTATTGCAATTTTGGAAAATAATGAATGGTGATGTGGTTCAGCAGAGCGTGAAATTCTACTGAACTGGATCAATGTATTATTTACGCAGATTGCTATGGAAGGAACGTCAGCAGGATGGATAATTTGTATCTGTTCTGCTGTTTTTTGAGTATACTCGTAATAATTTCAGAGAATACTGTAAATTGACCAAATTAAGTAAGCCCTGCTTCAATTGAGGATATCCACCTGACTCTATAAAAAATCTCATAAATAAATGAAAAAAATTACCAAAAGGACTTGAAAATTGGATTAAAATAGTATAATATAAAAACATAAACAAATTAAGAATGCATAGCAACTATAACTTATTAACGTTGAGTGACAGCAGATTGCTGAATAGTAACGGACAGACGATATACTATAAAGAAAGAATTGAGGGCAGAAATATGAAGATTACAGATACCATTAAATATGTCGGAGTGAATGACCATCAGGTAGATTTGTTTGAGGGACAGTATGCAGTGCCAAACGGAATGGCATATAATTCCTATGTGATTCTGGATGACAAGGTTGCAGTTATGGATACTGTAGATGCCAATTTCAAACATGAATGGCTGGATAATCTTGAACAGGCACTTGGCGGACGTAAGCCGGACTATCTGATCGTTCAGCATATGGAGCCTGACCATGCAGCAAATGTAGCGAACTTTCTGGAAGTATATCCCGGCACTACAGTAGTAGCCAATGCGAAGACATTTGTAATGATCAAGAATTTATTCGGACTGGATCTGGAAGGGCAGAAACTGGAAGTAGAGAATGGTTCTACATTGAGCCTGGGAAACCACAATCTTACTTTTGTATTTGCACCAATGGTACACTGGCCGGAGGTTATGGTGACTTATGACAGTACAGATAAAGTTCTTTTTTCAGCAGATGGATTTGGTAAGTTCGGTGCTCTGGATGTGGAAGAAAACTGGGATGATGAAGCAAGAAGATACTTTATCGGTATTGTTGGTAAATATGGCGCACAGGTACAGAGACTTCTGAAAGTAGCAGCTACTCTGGATATTCAGATCATCTGTCCGTTACATGGTCCGGTACTTACAGAAAATCTGGGACATTATATCAGCCTCTATGATACCTGGTCCTCTTACACACCGGAGGAAGAAGGAATCGTAGTTGTATATACTTCTGTATACGGACATACCAAAGAAGCAGTCAATCAGTTTGTGGAGAAATTAAAGAGCAAGGGATGTCCGAAAGTAGTTGTTTATGATCTGGCAAGAGATGATATGTCTCAGGCACTCAGTGATGCATTCCGTTACAGTAAGCTGGTACTGGCAACAACTACCTATAATGCAGGAATCTATCCGTTTATGAATGACTTTATTACCCGTCTGGCAGAGCATAATTTCCAGAACCGCACAGTGGGCCTTATTGAAAACGGTTCCTGGGCACCTCTGGCAGCAAAAGTAATGAAAAATATGCTTTCTGAATGCAAGAAGATCAACTGGCTGGACACCACAGTGAAGATTATGTCCGCAGTAAATCAGGAAAACAGAGATCAGATGGAAGCGATGGCTTCCGAGCTTTGTAAGGAATATATTGCAAAGAATGATGAACTGGCAAATAAAAATGATATGACAGCATTATTCCGCATTGGTTATGGTCTCTATGTAGTGACATCAAATGACGGTAAAAAGGATAACGGACTGATCGTCAATACAGTTACCCAGCTGACAGACTCTCCGTTCCGCGTTGCAGTTAATATCAATAAGACAAATTATTCTCACCATGTTATCAAGCAGACAGGGGTGATGAATGTAAACTGTCTCTCTGTAGAAGCTCCGTTCTCTGTATTTGAACAGTTTGGTTTCCAGAGTGGAAGAAGCGTGGATAAATTTGCGGGACAGAAGGTGAATCGTTCTGATAACGGACTGATATTCCTGGACAAATATATCAATGCATTTATGTCCCTGAAAGTAGAGCAGTATGTAGATCTGGGAACTCACGGAATGTTCATCTGCAGTGTGACAGAAGCTCGCGTGGTAAGTGACCAGGAGACAATGAGCTACACCTATTATCAGAAAAATGTAAAACCGAAACCTGAAACAGAAGGTAAGAAAGGATTTGTATGTAAAGTCTGCGGATATATCTACGAAGGCGATGAACTTCCGGAAGATTATATCTGCCCACTGTGTAAACATGGAGCTGTAGACTTCGAGCCGATTGGATGAAAGATTTCTCTTGTTAAACTGCTAAAGAGTGACATTCTGTCATGTGAATATTTGTCGAGATTTCAGAGTGATCTGATTGATAAAATAAAAAATAGAGATTGTCAGTGGTTAAATCGCTGACAATCTCTATTTTTGCTCCAATATGGTACTATTATTAAATACTGTTTCAGTACTATTTCAAATTTACATTCCAAAATGGTGTATTGATATTATAATGTAAAAATTTGATAAAGTCAAAATATAAAAAATAAATCCATTGAAATAGTATTGAAAATATAAAAGTATAGTGATACAATAAAAAAAGAAAGGACGAAGAGAGGAGGAACTGAGATGACAGAACTTAAACTGGAATTTGAATTGGAAAATGCGGAATTGCCAATAGATTATGATAAAGTGATATTAAGCTTTATGAAAGCAGCAATTGAAAATTTTTCGCCGGATTTATTTGACAGGTTATACAACAAGCGGGAGTCTGTGATAAAGACTTATTGCTGGACATGCTATTTGCCTCATGCCCAATTTACTTCAGACACAATTAAACTTGGAGCAAATAAATTTATGTTAACTTTTTCTGATATTGATATGGGAGAATTACTGATATTTTTTAATGCATTTAGTCTTATGAAGCATAAAATATTCCATATGAACAGAAATTCCATGAAACTGTTGTCGGTGAAAACAAGGAAACTTCAGACAATTAAAGAAACGGAATTGATTGTAAAAATGCAGAGTTCATTAATAGCGAGAAAACATAATAGTGATGATAATACTGATGTTTATTATACCTTTGATGAGCCGGAATTTTCGGATATTGTAAAGGAGAATCTGAAAATCTTTTTACAGAGGATAAACATAGAGTGCGATACAAGTGATTTTTCTATTGTACCTTTAAAAGGAAAAAAGGTAGTTACAAGAATTATGGGGCAATTTGTAGATGGAAATATTGGTATCTATAAAATAACAGGAAATCTCAGACTGTTGGAAATATTGTATGCAGCTGGAATTGGAACCAGACGTTCTGCTGGACACGGAAAATTTGAAATCATATTTTAGTAGGAGGCGGTGATTTCTTGGATAAATATGTAATTACATTGGGGGATTTCCTGAAGAATGCAGGAATCGTAGGTTTCAGATATATGTTAGAAGCAGCAGATGCAAAAGAAGATTCAGACTTTGGCATTACGCAAGACGGACAAGGATTATGGATTGATATGGATTTCGCATTGAATGCTGACTGGACAGACATGTACTTTAAAGCCTGTGTACAGTATTTTGGACCATTTACAGTTTATCAGGGAGTCCTTGACAGAATTAGTAAGTGTATAGATAAAATTCAGATTGGAAAATGGAATCCAGGAAAGGAAGAAAAGGAAGATCTGAAATTTATTAATGACAAACTGCTTTCTAATAGTTATCAGGCTGGATTTGAAAATATAAAACATGATATAGAAATGCAGGAAGTATACCAAATTCTAAAAAAGGATAAACTCAATGACAAGTTAGACGTGACAGATTTGGAAAAACGATTAATTGATTTGGAAAAATTTCTTCAGCAACCAAAGTGCAGGGAAACATTTATTATGAAAAGTGTGATATATACATATATTAATCGTTTTTGGAGCGGAAAGTGTTTTTTACTGCGGGCAAATGCAAAAAAAGATATGCGGGAATTATTTGAAAAAGATTTTTCCGAGCCGTTTAGGAAATATCTGAAGACAGATCATGTAAAAGCAAAAGATTTATGCATTGACTGTGGAGCAACGATAGGACCTAAAGAGAAGAATTCAATTGCATTTATGAATGAAGTGGGGGATGATTTTACAAGAAAACGTTCTGCTTTCTGGGATTGCAAAGTAGATGCATTTCTTTGTCCGGGATGTACGTTTGTTTATGCTCTGAGTCCGTTGGGATTTCGGCTGTTTGTAAATAAATTTGTCTTTATGAATATTAATAATGATATTCATGCATTATTGGATGTTAATTCGAAAAACGGAACTGACAGTATAGAGGGAGAAAAAAAGGAGGATGAAAAATATTCGCAGTGGTTTGCCCGAACAATTAATATATTGCTGAAAGAAAAAACGAAAGAGATTTCTAATATTCAGGTGATTTTGCGTGGAATAAGGGCAGAAGACAGGTATCTGCTTGGTATTGTTCATAAAAGTATGCTGGACATTATAAGTATGCCTGGTACTTCAAATGCATTGCAATTGTTGGGGAAATATCCTTATATAAAAATTAAGAATGAATTTGTCAATATACATGAAATAGTGGTTATTAATCTGCTGCAATATCGTAATCAATATCAATTGCTGGATAAGGTATTGAAAGCGGCTGTTGAAACAGGCTCATTAAATTTTTATGTTAACTGTATATATGAAATTCAGCTGCGGTCAGAAATTGTATATTATACAGAAGAAGAGAAGAGAAAGGAGATTGCTATGTACACAAGTATGAAAAAAAGTGGAGCAGATTTAAGAAGAGCAATCATGTCTGCTAAGGGTGAGTCTTCCGGCGAATGCCTGCGGGGAATGGAATATCAGTTGTTGAATGCTCTGTCTGTAAGAAATGTAGAGAAATTTATGGATATTGTATTGCGACTGTATAGTGCGTACGGATCACGTAAAAACGAAAATGGTCAGGAGTTGTTAATTCCAACAGGTCTTGTACAAATGCTGGGAAATTCGGAAAAATTTACAAGATATGGATATGCATTTGTAATGGGATTGGAAGGATGCTATGAGAAAAAGGAGGAAAAATGATTATGAAAAGAGAAGGCTTAACTATTACGATGATTTTTCTGGCAGAAAGTGCAAATTATGGGGAAGGGATTGGAAACATTTCTTCTCTCAAAAAAATGACGAGGGGAAATCATGAGCAGTATTCTTATATTTCCAGACAGGCTATGAGATATAATATTGTGCAGCAGTCTAATTGGGATACAACTCCGGTGGATGGAAAAAGCGGAGTTGTACAGTTTGCACCATCTGCAACTATTAAAGATTACCCCGAAATTGATTTGTTTGGATACATGAAAACAACAGCGAAAGGTGATGAGCAAAAGGGAGGTGCTGCTACGAGATATGCAGTTGCCAGACTTAGCAATGCTATTGCTTTGGAACCATTTCAGGGAAATCTGGAATTTCTTACTAATATGGGACTGGCTGTAAGAGGAAATCTGGAAAATGGAATTGCGCAAAGTGAGGTTCATCGTTCTTATTACGCATATACTATGTCAATTGATTTGGACAGAGTAGGTATAGATGGAGAGATTGATATTGATAAAGAAGAAAAGGCAGAACGTGTGAAGATCCTGTTGGATACTATGCAATATCTATATAGAGATATCAAAGGAAGACGTGAAAATTTGAGTCCGTTATTTGTTATTGGAGGAAGATATAGCAGAAAAAATCCGTTTTTTGAAAACAGGGTAAAGGTTGATGATAATAAAATAAATGTAGAAACGTTACAGGAATTGATTAAAGATAATGAACTTGCCGGATATACTTTTACCGGAATTACGTCAGGTATTTTTGATAACGAAAAGATTGTCAGAGAAGAGTTAAAAGCAGAATCTGTTGGAACAGTATTTAAGCATTTGAAAGAGGAAGTGAATCTATATTATGGAGAAAGCAATTAGATTACAGTGTTTTCAAAATCTGGTCAATTATAGAAAACCCAGCAGTTTTATTATTAAAGAAACATTTCCATTACCTCCTTATTCCACTGTACTGGGAATGATTCATGCTGCATGTGGTTATACGGAATTTCATCCAATGAAGCTTTGCATTCAAGGAACAAATTGTGGTACAGTGTCAGAATTATATACGCGATATTCTTTTTCATCGGGAGCTAAATTTGAGGAAGGAAGGCATCAGATTTGCATTGAAGATGATGAAAAATATGGTATTTTTCGTGGAATTGCAAATGTAGAACTTATATGCGAAAATCGTATGGTTATTCATATTGTTCCAGATGAAGAAGACTTTGATACGGTATATCAATCATTAAAAAATCCTCCACAATATTTGGCACTGGGACGATATGAAGATCTTCTGGACATAGAACGAGTTGATATTGTAAGAATTCATCCGGAAAATGAAGTGGATTTGAAAAGAGATATGTATATTCCGGTAGAAAATGAATGGGAAAAGGATGAAGAAAAGATAAAAATCAAAAATCCAAGAATGACTATTTATAATCTTACAAAAGAATATGAAATTACAAAGCAGGGATTACGGCGATGGAAAAAGAAAAATGGAAGAATCAAAGCATATTATTGTCCGCAGGGAATGACGTTAAGAAAAGGTGCGTATGTAGATAATATTGAAGAGGATGCTGCTATAGTTTTCTGTTAATAACCTGTTGTATAAATATATAGAGCAAGGCAGCTATGGAGGCTGTCTTGCTTCAGAAAGGATTATATGTATGGAGTACTATGCAAAGTCAAAAAAAGTACAATTCACTTCGGAGCGGATCAATGAAATAAAGAAAAATATGAAGAATATTGAGGAATGTTTGAAAGAGAATCTTACCGAAACAGATGTTGAGATATTGAATAGTAGTATTACCGATATAGCCGAAAAAACTGAAGAAAAGCAGAAAACATTGAAAGAACATCATAAGGACATAGTAACATGTGCTGAGATGTTTTTTTTAGAATATGGGGAATATTTTACTGAAAAAGAAAAAAAACTGGTGGTTGAGGCATGCAGGATTCATGATCTGGGAAAGGTTAATCTTGTTTTTCAGGCAATGATATGTCCGAAATTAGCTGAAAAATTTCATATAGATGTAAGAAAAACTTCGCAGATTCCACATGGCTTTTTAAGTGCTGTTACTATTTCTTTAGATGAATTTGATGATTTGTCGGAATTGTTTTCGGATAAAGATTTTGGACCATTTATTACAGCGGTTTATTATCATCATGACAGGGAGGATCATTATAACAGTCCGGCAATTAGAAAATATGCTGAAAAGTATTATATGAAACAGATTGAAGAATATCTGAATAGAAAAATCAGAAAATTAAATTGCAGTAATTTAGATGATTTACTGTTTCGTAACAATGTATATACTGGAAAATATATACCAGATTCAAATGCCTGGAAAGAATATTTATTGATAAAAGGCTTGCTTAATAAATTTGATTATACAGTCAGTGCAGGATATGAAAATGCAGAAAGCGCCATTGATCTTCATGAAAAAAAATTGGTAAAGAATATAGAAAAATTTCTAAACGGAAAAGAATTAAGGCCGGCGCAAAAATTTATGAAGATGAATAGAGATAAAAATCTGATTGTTATAGCACCTACAGGATCTGGAAAAACAGAAGCATCGCTATTATGGATGAATGGTGAAAAAAGTTTTTATACATTACCGTTGAAGGTATCTTCTAATGCGATATATTTACGTATAAAGGAAAATTATGAATATAAAGACGTTGCATTGTTACATTCTGATGCTATGGCGGTGTATTTAAGAGAGTATAATGGTAATGAAGATATTGGAGAGAAATATGAAAGGTCAAAAATGTTGTCACAACCATTGACTGTCTGTACAGTTGACCAACTGTTTAGATTTGTATACAGAGCATTAGGAACAGAGATATTTGCAGCTACATTGAAATATTCAAAGTTGGTTCTGGATGAGATTCAGGCATATGAACCACGTGTAATTGCAACTATTATATATGGATTAAAAATGATACAGGAAATGGGTGGCAAATTTGCAATTATTACAGCAACTTTTCCACCTGTACTTAAATATTTTATGGAACAATATGGTTTGGTTGAGGGAAAACAATACATATTCAAAGATTTCACCGGAAAAGAATATCAGGTGGAGAAATATCCAAGACATAAAGTTGAAATCAGACATTCGGAAATGAATTTAGATGAAATCAGGCTGCGAGGAAAAAATAGAAAAGTGTTAGTTATCTGTAATACTGTTTCTAAAGCTCAGAAGCTTTATAAGAAATTAGAGGGAGAAAATGTATGGCTTTTACATTCAAAATATATTAGAAGAGACAGAGCATTTCTGGAAAGGAAAATTATGGGATTTTCGGAGTCAGGTGAATCTGGAATATGGATTACAACTCAAATAGTTGAGGCTAGTTTAGATATAGATTTTGATATTTTGTATACAGAAATGTGTACGGCAGATAGTCTTTTACAGAGAATGGGAAGATGTAATCGTAAAGGTCGTTATTGTCCGAATGAGGCGAACATTGTTGTATTTGATAATAGAAATGGAGTCAGTGAAGGAAAAAGACGGAGTGTTTATGAAGACAAATTATATGACAGGTCTTTGGAATTACTGAGCAAATACGAACACATATTATTTTCTGAAGATAAAAAAACTGCATACATGAATGAGGTTTATAGTGTAGATGGTGTGAAAGAAACCATATACTTTGAAAACATTCAAAAAGATTTAAAATTATTCTCTGAAATTCATCCAACGGAGTATTCTGCTGATGAGGCTGAAGTTCGGGATATCAGAAGTGTAACTATTGTTCCGGAAAATGTTTATGTTGAAAACCAGAATTTATTCGAATACGGAGTAGAGTTTTTGAAGAAACCTAATATGAGCAGGGAAGCCAGAAGCCTGATAAAATCAAAATTGGAAAATCTTACATTAAGTTTAAATCTCTATCAAAAATTTCCGGCAGAAGTGGACAGAACTACAATTGGGGTAAGCGAAAACAGAAAAATTACAGATATTCACAGAGCACAGTATAATTATGAATTTGACATTGAAAGCGGGAAAGGACGTGGAATATTGTTTGATGAACAATTAGAATTGGATGGAATATTTGTGTAAATATGGAGCGTGGATATGGAAAATCGGATAACAGGAGTGATGATTTACTATTATTTTGTATGCAGACGAAAACTCTGGTATTTTTGTCATGAAATCCGAATGGAAGCAGAAAATGAGGATGTCATATTAGGAAAAATACTTGATGAAAGCAGTTACAGTAAAAATGAGAAGCATATAAATATTGATAACATTATTAACATTGATTTTATAAGTGAACATAAAGAATTGCATGAAGTGAAGAAAAGCAAAGCAGTAGAGGACGCTGGAATATGGCAGGTTAAGTACTATCTATATTATTTATGGAAACGTGGAGTCAAAGGGATTAAAGGAAAGGTTGACTATCCGCTGTTAAAAAAGTCGGTGATAGTTGAGCTATCAGAAAATGATATAAAAACGCTGGAGAAGATTATTGGTGAAATTACAGAGATAGAGTGCATGGATACGCCACCGATGATTGTAAACTCTAAATTATGTAAAAAATGTGCTTATTATGATTTGTGTTTTATATAAACATTCAATTTATAATTAGGAGAAGGTTATGAAGCAAAGCTTTTATGTTTATAATAATGGGGATTTGAAACGTAAAGATAATACATTGCAATTTACAACCTATGAAGGTGAAAAGCGAGATATTCCAATAGAGCGAATATCAGATATTTATGTGATGTCAGAAATGTCTTTTAATACAGCATTTATCAATTACATTTCTCAGTATGGGATACCAGTTCATTTCTTTAATTACTATAATTTTTATACTGGAAGTTATTATCCGAGAGAAAGCCTGTTGGCAGGACAGCTATTGGTAAAACAGGTGGAAAACTATACGGACTATGAGAAAAGAATGATACTTGCAAAAAAAATTTATAGAAGCTGCGGCAGATAATATTTACAGGAATTTGAGATATTATAATGGAAGAGGAAAGGATGTAGCGGAATATCTTAGAGATGTGGATTCATTGCGGAAGCAGATTGGAAAAACAAAAACAATAGAAGAATTAATGGGGTTTGAAGGAAATATCCGAAGAAGGTATTATGCAGCGTGGAATGTAATCGTAAATCAGGAAATAAAATTTGAAAAAAGAGTTATGCATCCACCAGATAATATGATTAATTCGTTGATTTCATTTGTGAATACATTGATTTATACAAAAGTGCTTAGTGAAATTTATCATACGCAGTTAAATCCGACAATCAGTTATTTACATGAGCCTGGGGTAAGACGATTTTCTTTGAGCTTGGACATTGCAGAAGTGTTTAAACCACTGATCGGAGACAGATTGATTTTTTCACTGTTAAATCGAAAGCAGATTACGGAAGATAGCTTTACGAAGGAATTAAATTTTTTACATTTGAAAAAAGATGCGTCTAAACTGATTGTCTCAGAACTCGAAAAAAGGTTGAAACAATCAGTGATGCATAAAGACTTAGGCAGACAGGTATCTTATCAGTATTTATTAAGATTGGAATCATATAAACTGATAAAACATCTGATTGGCGAAAAAGAATATGAGGGATTCAGAATATGGTGGTGAGTTATGTATATAGTATTAGTTTATGATGTAAGTCAGGAAGAAAACGGTGCAAGACGCTGGTCAAGAATTTTTAAAATATGTAAAAAATATCTGACGCACATCCAAAATTCTGTATTTGAAGGTGAATTGTCAAAAGGACAGCTGGCACAGCTGCAAAAAGAATTAAAAGAGTATATTGATAAAGAATTAGATTCTGTAATTATTTTTAAATCTCGGCAGGAAAAATGGTTGGATAAAGAATTTTGGGGTAGGAAGGATGATTTAACGAGTTTCATATTATGATTGTCGACGTCAGATAGAGTAAAAACTTCAGGAGGTCGACAATGCTTGAGATATCAGGAAAATTTCAAAAATGAGAGCTGTCCAGAAAGATAAAAATAAGTATAAAAATAATGAAGTGACAAGATTGACAGAAAGTGGTAAGATTATATCTGTATTGTAAGGATGAATAGACGACGGGTATTAATAGAAACATCGTGGAATGTAAAGCCTTGAGAATTCTGCTCGGGATATCTTTAAGTGTTGTATTAATAGAAACATCGTGGAATGTAAAGGAAGAAACTTATTACTGTGATTGCGATGGAAAAGGGTATTAATAGAAACATCGTGGAATGTAAAGATTAATGGCAAGACCAAAGCTGCCATTACAATTCGTATTAATAGAAACATCGTGGAATGTAAAGAATGATATTACAAAGGTCATTGAAGTTATGAAGGAGTATTAATAGAAACATCGTGGAATGTAAAGTACGATATCTGGATAGAGAAAGGGTATGTGCGGACCGTATTAATAGAAACATCGTGGAATGTAAAGCAATCCCCCTATGTCACAGACAGATACCAGGCATAGTATTAATAGAAACATCGTGGAATGTAAAGCTGGGAACTTCCACTCATAAAACTGCTCGTATACCGTATTAATAGAAACATCGTGGAATGTAAAGGCCGGAGTAACACATAATAAGAATGAGCTGCACTTCGTATTAATAGAAACATCGTGGAATGTAAAGTTGTGGAACTTCTTCGCAGGTTTTGTTTTGCGTATCGTATTAATAGAAACATCGTGGAATGTAAAGGAAGAAAGACCGGTTCTGCGACAATCACTGCTACATAGTATTAATAGAAACATCGTGGAATGTAAAGGGAGATGAGATTACGAGTTCAATGGATACCTTGAAGTATTAATAGAAACATCGTGGAATGTAAAGTTATATACAACATTTTATATTGTTTCAATACATCGTATTAATAGAAACATCGTGGAATGTAAAGTTCTGAAAGTCTACACCACTTACATCCGGATTTTCCGTATTAATAGAAACATTGTGGAATGTAAAGCTCATAAACAGTACTTCACAGTCTATTTCTGTATCGTAATAATAGAAACATTGTGGAATGTAAAGTATGTAAAATAATAAGAAGAATTCACTTCTGGATTTTGTATTAATAGAAACATTATGGAATGTAAAGAAATTTTGATAGACGAATTCAATAACAATATGTTACACTTTATGAAAGTTAGAGTTTAATATATCAAATATAAAGGGAAGTGTGTCTATTGAAACAAATTAAAAAGAAACTTCCAATAGGAATAGAAAATTTCGCAAAGCTTCAGGCGGAAGATTTTTACTATGTAGATAAAACGATGCTTATCAAAGAACTTCTGGATAATTGGGCGGAGGTGAATCTGTTTACACGTCCGAGAAGATTTGGTAAAACATTGAATATGAATATGCTGAAAGCATTCTTTGAATTAAACGGTGATAAGAACTGCTTTAAAGGAACAAGAATTTCCAGAGAAGTTTATCTTTGCGAACAATACATGGGAAAGTTCCCTGTGATTTTTA
Organism: uncultured Lachnospiraceae bacterium; assembly: GCA_958446945.1. Taxonomy (GTDB): domain Bacteria; phylum Bacillota; class Clostridia; order Lachnospirales; family Lachnospiraceae; genus UBA9414. The sequence continues at coordinate 13,275 of CAUCYJ010000008.1, forward strand.
TTTCCCTGAAGAGTATCAGCGCGCAAACTTATGAAAAAGCCTGTGATATGGCAATACAGATTGTAAATGGTGAGGCGCGTAGATTCCAGTATTTATTGGACAGTGAACGTTTGACGGAATATGATAAGGATGCGTTCAAATCATTGCTTCTGCCGGATATGAAGGAATCTGTTCTGTGCAGCAGTCTGAGGATTCTGTCAGAACTTCTGGAGAAACATCATGGTCAGAAAGTTATCTTATTGATTGATGAATATGATGTGCCTCTGGCGAAAGCATTTGAATTGGGATATTACAATTCAATGACTCTGCTGATCCGTAACTTGTTTGAAAATGCATTAAAAACAAATGACAGTCTGAAGTTTGCTGTGCTTACAGGCTGCATGCGTATCTCAAAGGAGAGTATTTTTACAGGATTAAATAATCTGAAAGTTTTGTCAGTGGCAGATGTACAGTTTGATGAATATTTTGGATTTACGGACAGTGATGTAAAGAATATATTGGAATATTATGAACTTTCTGAGCATTATGATGAAATAAAAATGTGGTATGACGGATATCGGTTTGGAAATGTAGAGGTTTACTGTCCCTGGGATGTGATAAATTATTGTGATGAATTGCGTATAAACAATATGGCGCAGCCACAGAATTACTGGTCTAATACTAGCAGTAATGAAGCGGTGAAACGCTTTATTCAGGAGACTGATAAGGGAACGGTCAGAAAGGAAATTGAGAAACTGATAGCAGGAGAAACAATTGTAAAGGAGATTCATCAGGAACTGACATATCAGGATATGTATGCTTCGATTGAAAACCTGTGGAGTGTTCTTTTTACTACGGGATATCTCACACAGACCGGAAGAAAAGATGCAAATACGTTCATGCTTACCATTCCTAATATGGAAATACGTAATATTTTTCTGACACAGATTATGGAATATTTTAAGAAAACTGTTTCTGAGAATGGAGAAGCACTTGAAAAATTCTGTAATGCACTAAAAAATGGAAATTCCGAAGTGGTGGAACAAAGTTTGAACAATTATCTGAAAAGGACCATCAGTATTCGGGATACCTTTGTAAAAAAACAGATGAAAGAGAATTTTTATCATGGGATTTTACTTGGAATTCTTGGATTTCAGCAGAACTGGAGTGTGTCATCAAATAAAGAATCGGGTGATGGATACAGTGATATTTTGATAGAAACAGAAGATCAGGAAACTGGAATTATTATAGAAATAAAATATGCCGAAACAGGGAATCTGGAAGCTGTCAGTGAAGACGCATTAAAACAGATAGAAGACAGACGATACGAGGAGCAACTGCTGGAAGAGGGAGTAGAGCATATTTTGAAGTACGGTATTGCATTTTACAAAAAGAAATGCAAAGTAATAGTAGTCAAATAAAGGAATTCCAGAGCATCCTCCTGACAAGAGGTATACTCTGGAATCATGTTTTTGAAGGCTTGATTTATATAAGATTATTCCATCTCGTACAAAGAGGAGAATATTTTTAATGATCTTCCATGGATGTGCCAAGAATTTCCAGAGTATCAATATCCTTTGAGAGATATTCCAGGTATAACTGACCAAGACTACTTAAAGGTATTTGAGCAATAGTCAGGTAACCAATATGAAGCAGTCCGATATCATTTTCCAGAGACTTTGCGATAATATTTCCCATCCCCTTATGAAATGCATCTGCGTTACTGTTAGGAAGATCCGGACCAATACTGAAACAGTCTGTTTTTCGAACAAGAGCAATCTTTGTGCAGCGGTCACTGACATGGACATTTTTATTTAAAAGCTTGTAAAACAGCGGTTCTTCTGAAAAATGGGAAGTTTCCAATTCCTGGTCGTAAGTGACGAAAGGATATTTTTCCAGATCCTTTATAGAAAGGACAGGAAGAGAAGCCAGAGGATGACCAAAACGGAGAAACACATAATTTTTGACACTTTTGATTTCATGAAATTCAATATCATAAGAAGAAAATAAAGTCTGCATACTGCGCATATGAGGTTCGTGGATTGCTACAACTCCCAGTTCACTTTTTCTTCCGGATACGTCATGGATAACAGAATTAGTGTCGCATTCACGGATTGCAATATCATAGGTTGGAGAGTTAATTTCGGTTAAAAAGCTAGTAAAGGCCCGCACTGCAAATGGAAGATGCTGACAGGATACTGAAAAACGCATAGGCAGTGATTTCCTGGCATGGTAGCGCTGCTCAAGATACTGAGACTGTTCTACAATTTCTTTGGCATATTTAATAAAGTCTTCTCCATCGTAGGTAAGGGAAACGCCACGATTTGTCCGTTTAAAAATAGTAATCCCCAGATCAGATTCCAGCTCTTTTACAGCAGCAGAAAGTGTAGACTGAGAAACAAAAAGATTTTTTGCTGCTTTAGAAAATGAATGACTGTTGGAAATTTCCAGCATATATTTCAGATTTTGTAATGTCATAGATAAAAACTTCCTTTCTGTGAATTATGCTATCAGAAAAATTGATTGCTGGCAATAGAAATTATATAAATTAAAGTAAGAAATGTTTCTTGTAATCGATTAATCTGCATGATATAGTAGAACAGACAATTAAAGCAGAATATTTTATGGAATCCGGTCAAATGCCGGAGCGGTGCCGCCACTGTAGGATGGAGCATTCATAAGAATACACTGGAATTTCCGGGAAGTATATGAATGTGAAGAAGTCAAGCCAGGATACTTGGATATTTTGCCGGAACCCCGATTTAACGAGTCATTAAAAAGGGAGTGCAGCAGGTAAGTTTTTTGCGCCCTTTTTTGTGATGAAAAGGGTGTTTTTTATTTTACAGATAAGGAGATAAGGAATGAAAAAAAGATCAAAGTTTCTTGCCATGCTGCTTTCGACAGCAGTAGCTGTTTCCTCACTTACAGGAATCAGCGTATTTGCAGCTGACAAAACAGGAGAAGAGGAAACCAGAACAGTTGTAGACGCCACCGGAGCAGAAGTAGAAGTGCCTGCACATCCGAAGAGAATTGCAGTTCCAGCAATGGTTCTGCCAAATATAGTTTATGCATTACAGGGAAATGCAGAGAATATAGTATCTATTCCACCGGCAGCATATTCAGGATGGGAAATGTCTATTTTAAAAGATCTGGCTCCGGAACTGGAAGATGTAGATACTACAATGGTGAATGATGACTTTTCAGTAAATGTAGAGGCACTTGCAGATGCAGATATAGATTTAGTACTGAACTGGGATTCAGAGACTGACCAGGCAGAGCAGTTAAAGGCATTGGGAATTCCATGTGTGCTTGTATCTTCTGCAAAAGATATGGACGGTCTGAAAAATCTGGTTACTATGCTGGGAGATGCATTAAACTGTGAGGATCGCGCAAAACAGGCAACAGACTGGTATGATGAAACTATGGACTATTTCGACAGCAAGGCAGATGAGGTTGCTGCTTTATCAGAGGATGAAATGCCAAGAGTTCTTCATTTCCAGAGAGTACATGAGATGACCTGTTTTACAGGTGGGATTAATACTTATATTACAACACTTGAAGGTGGACAGAATTTCACACTTCCTGAAGACATTACAGAACCTTCAATGGAATCAATCCTGGAATATGATCCGGAGATTATTTTTATCAGTAATTTCGATGATGTAACTCCGGAAGATTTCTATGAGAACAAACTGGAAGGACAGGATTGGAGTAACGTGAGCGCTGTTAAAAATCATAAGGTTTATAAAGTTCCATGTGGATTATACCGTTGGGCTCCGCCGAATACATTTGAAAAACCACTTTATATGAAATGGACAGCATCCATTGTACAGCCGGAGATTTTCTCTGATTATGATATCAGAACAGAAATCAGCGATTTCTATAAAGATTATTATGGATATGAGCTCAGTGATGAGCAGTTGGACAGCCTTCTGAGACTGGATTTAAATGAATAAACAGAAAAGAGACAATTACATTGAAGGATAACAAAAAACATAAGAAAGCAGAGTATGGAATACTGATTACCGGACTGATTATACTGTTGGCAGCTACATGTGTCATTGCGTTGTGTGCAGGTCAGTACAGTGTTTCTGTTCCGGAAGTGATCAAGATACTTGCATCCCGATTTGTAAATGTGACAAAGACATGGAGCAACACGGCAGAAGGCGTAGTATTTACACTACGCCTTCCGCGTATGATAGGAGCAGTGTTGGTTGGTAGTGCATTATCCTTATCAGGAGCTGCTTATCAGGGAGTGTTTAAGAATCCGCTGGTTGCACCGGATCTCCTGGGTGTTTCTTCTGGTGCATGTGTAGGTGCATCAGTGGCAATTTTGTTACATTTAAATTCATTTGGTGTGCAGGCAATGGCATTTGTGGCGGGGATTTTGGCGGTTGGACTTACTTTATTTATTCCGCGCCTGATAAAGAATACGAATATGACGATGTTGGTATTGTCAGGAATTATTGTCAAAGGAATCATGGATTCTGTAATGGGAATCATTAAATATGTTGCAGATCCGGAGACAGAACTGCAGTCTATTACTTACTGGCAGCTGGGCAGTCTGACGAAGGTATTGCCAAGAGATTTGTTTACTGTAGGGCCGGTGATCATTGCAGCATCTGTAATTATTTTTCTTCTCAGATGGAGGATAAATATTCTTTCTCTGGGAGACAGAGAAGCAAAAACGCTGGGCGTTTCAGTTACAGTTGTTCGAAATTTTATTATAATCTGTGCGACATTACTGACTGCATCTGCAGTATGTATCAGTGGAACGATTGGATGGATCGGACTTGTGATTCCACATTTTGCACGAATGCTCACAGGTCCGGATAATACGAAAGCGATTCCTGCCAGTATTTTAATAGGAGCTATTTTTATGGTAGCAATTGATACTCTGGCAAGAGCTTTGACAAGTGTAGAACTTCCGCTGAGTATCCTGACCGGAATTATTGGTGCACCATTTTATATTATTATACTTGCCAGACAAAGGATGAAATTATCATGATATTAGACGTACAGGATTTATCATTTCGATATAGTAAAAATGCGAAACCTATTTTTCATAATGTAAATCTCCAGATGGAAAAGGGAGAAATTCTCACAATTCTTGGCGCCAATGGTGCAGGAAAATCAACGCTTTTAAATTGTCTGGCAAATATTTTGGAACCTTATTCCGGAAAGATTCTGGTAAATGGAGCCTCTATTCATGATATGAGTCTGAAAAAAGCTGCACAGCTGATTGGTTATGTACCGCAGAACCATGCTCCGGTATATGACTATTCAGTGAGAGATTTTATAGTAATGGGAAGGGCTCCGCATCTGGGAATGCTGGAAAAGCCATCGGAAAATGACTATGCGATCGTGGATGAAGTTATACGGGAACTGGGAATTGAAAAGCTTGCTGATAAAGCATATACACAGATCAGCGGCGGAGAACGACAGCAGGCACTAATCGGACGTGCTATTGCACAGCAGCCGGAGATTATTATGTTTGATGAACCGACCAATCATCTTGATTATGGAAATCAGCTCCGTATGGTCCATAAGATAAAAAATCTTTCTAAGAAAGACTATACGGTTATTATGACAACCCATATGCCAGATCATGCAATGATGATAGGCGGAAAAACAGCTATTCTTGGCAGGGATGGAACATTGAAAGTAGGAAAGACAGAAGAAATTATTACAGAAAAGAAACTTGAGGAACTTTATCAGGTAAAAACCCGAATTGTATATATTCCAGAAGTTGGAAGAAAGGTTTGTGTGGTAGCAGAACAATGAAAACCAGAAGAGTTGCTTTTTATGGTAAAGGTGGGATTGGGAAATCAACGATTGCTTCTAATGTATCTGCATTACTGGCTATGCAGGGGAAAAAGGTTCTGCATATAGGATGTGACCCCAAGGCAGATTCTACCAGACTTTTGTGTAAAGAACGGATAAAAACAGTTCTTGAGGTACTTGAAGAAAAAGATTATCCGGAGAGAGAGGATCTGGTGTACAGATCAGAATCCGGTGTCTGGTGTGTGGAATCCGGTGGTCCGGAAGCTGGAAACGGATGTGCAGGTATGGGAATCATTACTGCCATGAAAGAACTGGAACGTATCGGAGTGCTTGAGGAAGACTGGGATGTAATTATTTATGATGTTCTGGGAGATGTGGTATGTGGCGGATTTTCCGTGCCAATGAGACAGGGATATGTAGATAGAGTTTATATTGTATCTTCTGCGGATTTTATGTCTTTATATGCTGCAAATAATATATTAAAAGGTGTTGTGAGCTATTCAGATGAAAGAAATCTGCTGGGAGGCTTTGTATTTAATCATATTCGCGAGCAGGAAGAAGAATGTATAGCAGAGGAGTTTACAAACCGGGTCAAAGGAAGAATGGCAGCAATTATCAGAGAAAGTAAAGAACTGAAGTTGGCTGATTTCAGAAAAGAGATTTATACTCAGAATATGTCAGCTTCAGACAGTGAAAATTGGAAAGCGTTTTGCAGACTTTCAGAAGATATATGCAGGACAGATGAGAGAAGCGTAAGCAGATCACAAAATAAAGCAGAGGAAGCACTTCCTATTCCATTAAATGTAGATGAGATAGAAAAATTTGGTATGGAACTAAGCAGGAAATTGGAGAAATTATGAGAGGCTTTGAAATTGAGAGAACATTGGATGAGGATACCTGTTCAATGGAAACGCTACCGGAAAAAATTCTGAAAGTCCCGGGAATCGCACTTGTAGCAGCCGGCACTCCTGCGTGTCTGATAGGCCTGTATGATTCAGCGGCAAGAATCAATTCATTGGATCGTTTATTTCTTTGTCAAATATCTTCTGTAGAGTACAGTCTGGGAAAACAGGGAAAGAAAATATGGGAGGCAGTAGAGCTGGCAGCAAATACAGAAGGAATTAGAGGAGTGATTATATATTCTTCCTGTATGGAAGTTCTGACAATGTGGGATTTTCAAAGAGAAAAAAAGAAAATTCAATGTAAAGTACCAGTGGAAATTCTGTACAGAGGACCACTTGTAAAAAGACTGGCTACACCATTAGAAGAATTGAAAATGATTTTTGACAGATGGAATATTGAAATTGATGAGTTAAATGAAAAGAAGTCTCATAGTCTGGAAAGTATGGAATCAGAGGAATCGTTATGTAAAAAAATAAATACAAACAGAAATATGCATGCAGTCAAACCATCTGAAATTCAAGAACCCTATTTTATACAGGAAATCAGGAATCTTGCACATAAAGAATGTGATATCTTACTATTTACCCCGGGCGGCTGCACCAGCTCTCTGAAACGTTTGCCAATCAATAACCTGAAAAATGTATGGAACACAAGATTTACTGACTATGTTCTAAGTCAGGGAAACATTATTCAGATTTCAAAGGAAATAGAACAAAAATTTCCACAAAAGAGACCGCTTTACCTGTTGGAAGCAGCAATACCAAGATTTACAGGAATTAATTTGGATAAGATTGCAGATAATCTCAGAAAGGCAGGAAAGGAAGTTTATTATATTCCGGAAGACAAATACAGATAAAATAGAAATCTCTTTGACGGGAGTTAAGAAAGCTGACTTGGTTATGAGCAAGTAGCGAAGCGGATTGCGAATATCCGTTTGACTAGAGGGTGTAGAGGATGATGTGCTGTAGAAGCAGCAGAACCATTGAGGGATAGTTGTCCAATGGTTCTGCTTTTTACTGTCTGTATTGATGAAATTGCTTAATGTAACTGGAATACTACGGTTTCGTAAGGTTTGAGTACAAGTGTTCCAATTCCGTATTCAACTTCGTTTTCGCCGTAATTGGAAACGATTATTGGAGTGTTGCACGGTAATTCAATATCTTCAGCGCCATAATGGAATTTCTGCATGGATGCAGAGAAATTATGCACTGCCAGCCATGTTTCATCCTGATAACTTCTGGTATAGGCAATTATCGGACCATCTTCCGGGCAGCAGAGTTTGAAATCTCCATGAGCCATTACCGGATGTTTCTTACGCAGTGCGATGAGATTCTGGTAGAATCTGAAAACAGAACAGTCATCATTCATCTGGCTTTCTGCGTTAATGAGTTTGTAGTTTGGATTGACACCCAGCCACGGAGTATGCTCAGAAAATCCGCCGTTTGGACTGTCGTTCCACTGCATAGGAGTTCTTGCATTATCACGGCTGATACTTCTGGATTCTGCCAGTGCTTCTTCAGGAGAAGCTCCCTGTTCGATCATGGTTTTATAGTAATTGCGGGTATCGATATCATCGTAATCATCGATAGATGGGAAGGCAACATTGGTCATTCCCAATTCTTCGCCCTGGAAAACAAAGGGGGTACCGGGAAGCGTGTGCAGATAACATGCCAGCATTTTTGCAGATTCTGACCAGAATTCTCTGTCATTTCCGTAAAGGGAAACCTGACGCGGTTTGTCGTGATTACTTAAAAATCTTGCCCACCATCCGTCTTTTTTCAGGATTTCATAATCTTTCTTAAGATCACGTTTCATTTTCTCTGGTGACCATGTCTGGATTTCAACAATCGGAGGGACAAATGGAATAGCCATGTTAAATTCTTTGCTTGCTGCGCTGGAATAGTTGATGGCATCCTGTTCATTGTTGATATTAACTTCTCCTACACTCATCAGATTGTCGGGAGTCATTGTTTCTGCAACCATTTCACGGATGTAGCGGTGGGTTCCCTCCAGATTTACACACGCTACAGTACCAATGGGTTCATTCATATCTGCACGTCCGTCCAGTCCTTTGTCAAGATAACTGATGGCATCAATGCGATATCCGTCAACACCTTTCTCATTCCAGAAACGGATAATATCAAAAATTTTCTCTTTAGTTTCCGGATTATCCCAGTTCAGATCCGGTTGTTCTTTAGCAAAGAAATGGAGATAGTATTGTCCACGTTCAGGAATATATTCCCAGGCGCTTCCGCCAAATACGGACATCCAGCAGTTGGGTGCGCCTCCGTCCGGTGCAGGATCACGCCAGATATAGTAATCACTGTAAGGATTATTGCGGGATTTCTTTGATTCCCGGAACCATTTATGTTTATCTGAAGAATGGTTCAGAACCAGATCCATGATAATGGCGATACCTCGTTCATGCGCACCGTCGCGGAAAGCATCCCAGTCTTCCATAGTTCCGAATTCTTCCATGATCGCGAAGTAATCAGAAATATCGTAACCGTTATCCACATTCGGAGAAGCATAGACAGGAGACATCCATACTGCATTGATGCCAAGCTCCTTCAGATAATCCAGCTTCTCAATCATTCCCTTCAGATCACCGATTCCATCATTGTTGCCATCTTTAAAACTTCTTGGGTAAATCTGGTAGATCACCAGATCTTTATACCAGTCTTTTTTGTGTTTCATATGTACATCCTTTCGTCTTTTTGCATAAATAAACTCTGAAATTATTATATTGTATTGTGCAAAAAAACGCAATGAAGAAAATGAGATTATTTTTGATAATAGTAACACACGTGTTACTGTTCACATTCCACTATCCCGCGAGGTGTTTTGGCATGAATATGCCAAAATCCCGAGACATACAAGCCAAAATTCCATTGCCGCAGGCAATCTGGAATGAATTTTGGGTACGTTACTGTGAACGGAGTGAACAGTAACATAACGAAGTAAACAGTAATACACACTCTGGACATATCAGATTGTACAGAAAAAAGAATTGTGATAGAATAGGCGCGTAAAATATGTTACTGTACATAAGACAATGAAAGACGGAGAACAGAATGAACGCAAATTTTGAATATTATAAAGTTTTTTATTACGTATCAAAATATGAGAATCTGACAAAGGCAGCATCAGTATTAAAGACCAGCCAGCCGGCTGTGACCAGGACGATACATAATCTGGAAAATATATTAGGGTGCAGACTGTTTACCAGAAGCAAAAGTGGCATGAAACTGACTCCTGAGGGAAAGATTTTCTATCAGTATGTAGCAGCAGGCTGTGCTCAGTTTTTCAAAGCCGAGGATAATCTTAATAATCTGATCAGCCTTGAGAACGGGACCATTTATATCAGTGCAACAGAGACAGCATTGCACTGTTATTTGTTCGAGGCAGTCAGAGACTTTAATATTCAATACCCGAATGTGCATTTTAAAATTCTTAATAACAGCACTACAGATTCTGTAAATGCCTTAAAAGAGGGTAAAGTAGATCTTGCAGTTGTATCTGCTTCTTTACAGTTAGCAGAGCCACTGAAAATGAAAGTAGTGCGAAAGTATAGGGAAATTCTGATCGGAGGCAGTCGTTTTGCGGAGCTGAAGGGGAGGAAGACTTCGTTGGAGGAACTTTCAGCCTATCCATGGATCAGCCTGACTTCCGAGGCAATCAGCAGGAGATTTTTGAATGAGTATTTTTCAAAAAATGGACTGCAGTTTTCGCCGGATGTAGAGCTGGCGACTACAGATATGATTCTCCCGGCAGTACGGTATAATATGGGAATCGGATTCCTGCCAGGAGAATTTGCCGGAGATGATCTGGAATCCGGAAAGGTTTTTGAGATAGATGTAAATGAAACACTTCCGGAGAGAAGCATTATTCTGATCCATGATACAGAATATCCTCAAAGTATTGCATCTAAAGCATTCCAGAAGTTTTTGGCAGAACGGAAAGAACAGAACCGCTGAAATAGAAAAGTCATCAGGAAATCCACATGATGTGAATCCTGATGACTTATTATATTTATAAGGAATTTATCATCTGTTAGACGGATTTATTTATGCCACTCCCAGTTTCGAATCTCTTCCAGATCCTGGCCATATTCAGCAATATACTGTTTGTGCTCAACAAGCTTGTCATTCATCTTCTGGATTAAGAAGGAACCTTTGTTTCCAAGCTGTGGAAGATGCATGATGGCATCCTTTACAAGATTGAAACGGTCAATCTGGTTCTGTACACGCATATCGAATGGTGTAGTAATAGTACCTTCTTCCTGATATCCGTGAACAGAGATATTGTGGTTGTGACGCTCATAAGTAAGCTCATGGATCAGTGTTGGATATCCATGGAATGCAAAGATGACAGGTTTATCTTTTGTGAAGATTGCATCATATTCTGCGTCACTTAAGCCGTGTGGATGTTTGTGGTCAGATTCCAGTTTGAACAGGTCGACAACGTTAACAACACGGATCTTAAGTTCCGGCATTTCATCACGAAGGATAGTAACTGCAGCCATGATCTCAAGTGTAGGTGTATCACCGCAGCAGGCCATAACAACGTCTGGTTCTTCACCACAGTCATTGCTTGCCCACTCCCAGATACCGATACCCTGTGTGCAGTGCTTAACAGCCTGCTCCATGGTCAGCCACTGGCAGCTTGGATGTTTGGAAGCTACAATTGCATTGACATAGTTCTTACTCTTGATGCAGTGATCGAAGCAGGAGAGTAAGCAGTTAGCGTCCGGTGGTAAGTACATACGAACTACGTCTGCTTTCTTATTGGCAATGTGATCCAGGAATCCAGGATCCTGATGAGTAAATCCGTTGTGGTCCTGCTGCCATACGTTGGATGTCAGGATGAAGTTCAGGGATGCGATGGGCTGTCTCCAGGAAAGCTGATTGCAAACTTTCAGCCATTTTGCATGCTGGGCTGCCATGGAGTCAACGATACGGATGAAAGCTTCATAGCTTGCGAAGAAGCCATGACGACCTGTTAACAGGTAACCTTCCAGCCATCCTTCACACATATGCTCACTGAGCATACTGTCCATAATACGTCCGTCTCTTGCGAGGCAGTCATCAGTATCAAGCATTTCTGCGTTCCAGTCACGTTTCTGATATTCAAATACTTTGTACAGACGGTTGGACATGCTTTCATCTGGTCCAAAGATACGGAAGTTCTTGTTTTCTTCATTCAGTTTGAAGATGTCGCGGATGTATCCGCCAAGTTCGATCATATCCTGAGCTTTTGTTTTGCCAGGCTGTACTTCAATACCGTAATCGCGGAAGTCCGGAAGACGAAGATCTTTCAGAAGAAGTCCGCCATTTGCATGTGGGTTGGCACCGAGACGTGCATTTCCCTTAGGAGCCAGTTCAGCCAGTTCCGGGATCAGGCGTCCGTTTTTATCAAACAGTTCCTGAGGACGATAGCTTTCCAGCCACTCATTCAGAAGTTCAAGATGTTCCGGTTTTTCCATAGTGATCGGAACCTGATGAGCACGGAAAGAACCTTCAATCTGAAGTCCGTCAACAACCTTAGGACCTGTCCATCCCTTAGGAGTACGAAGGATGATCATTGGCCATACCGGACGTTCCGGATTATTGTTCTCACGGGCGTTCTTCTGGATTGCTTTGATTTCTTCGATCACTGTGTCCATTGTTTCAGCCATCTTCTTGTGCATTGTCATTGGGTCGTCACCTTCAACGAAATATGGTTTCCAGCCACAGCCCTTGAAGAAGCATTCAAGTTCTTCATGAGAAAGACGGGAGAAGATAGTCGGGTTGCTGATCTTATATCCATTTAAGTGAAGAATAGGAAGTACAGCACCGTCTGTGATCGGGTTCAGGAATTTGTTGGACTGCCAGGATGTCGCCAGAGGACCAGTCTCAGCTTCACCATCACCTACAACAGTAGTTGCAATCAGATCCGGGTTGTCAAATACAGCTCCGAAAGCATGAGCGATGGAGTAACCAAGCTCGCCACCTTCATTAATGGAACCAGGTGTTTCCGGTGCGCAGTGGCTTGGGACTCCGCATGGGAAGGAGAACTGTTTGAACATTTTCTTCATACCTTCCTCATCCTGGCTGATGTTAGGATAAACTTCGCTGTAGGAACCTTCCAGATAGGTATTGGCAATCATGAAGTTTCCGCCATGTCCAGGACCGGAAAGCAGGATCATATCAAGGTCATAACGTTTGATGACACGGTTGCAGTGTGCATAAACGAAGTTCTGTCCCGGTACAGTTCCCCAGTGACCAACAATTTTTTTCTTGATCTGATCCATAGTTAATGGCTCTCTCAGAAGCGGATTGTCGAGAAGATAGAGCTGTCCGGCAGACAGATAGTTAGCTGCACGCCAGTAAGCATCGATTTTGTCAAGCATTTCCTGGTTTAAAGGCTGCTTTTCCAGACATAATTTGTTGTCTTCCATTTTCTTACCTCTTTCTTTGTCTTTGATGTGTATAGCTTAAGATGTCGAAGATATCTGTATAAGAAATTTTCTGATGGTAGTTAATGATAAACGTTTCTCAACAGATAAGTTGGAGTGTTACTTTGTTATTTTTTAACCGAACACATCCTATCATATCAGAAATGAAACGTAAAATAGAAATATTGCATTGTAATTATAAGTTTTTGATATGGATAAAAAATAAGCTCCTTCTGATAAAATGCGGAGCAGTTATTCGGTATAGAGCTGCGTAGCGAAGCAGATTGTGAATATCCGCTTGACGACAATGCTCTGAGTGGAAATGATTGGTGTTTAATATGGAAGATGACGAAAAGAACTAATCAATGATTAGTAATTTTCACGAAAAAATGGATAACATGAAAGTTGTATTGCAATTTGCACAAAAAATAGATATAATAAAAAAAACAATTGCGCATAAGGTATAGAAAAACTGCTTATATGTACTAGATAAAGTATAGGCGGTAAAAGTGAAGAATGGCGAAGGAGACAAGAATCATGGGAAAAAGAGCAGCAGGAATATTAATGCCGATCAGCAGCCTTCCATCAGACTATGGCATCGGATGTTTTTCCAAAAGTGCATATGAATTTGTAGACTGGTTAAAGGAAGCCGGACAGACTTACTGGCAGATTTTGCCATTGGGACCGACCAGCTATGGAGATTCTCCATATCAGTCTTTCTCTACATTTGCAGGTAATCCATATTTTATTGATCTGGATACACTTGTGGAAGAAGGAGTTCTTGATAAGAAAGACTGCGAGAAAGTTAACTGGGGAAAGAAGCCTGAAGAAGTAGATTATGAAAAAATCTACAAGGGCCGTTATCCGCTTCTGAGAAAAGCATACGAGAACAGTGATATCAGCAAGAATCCTGACTATCAGAAATTCGTAGCAGAGAACAGCTGGTGGCTGTCAGATTATGCTCTGTTTATGGCAGTAAAAGATCGTTTCGAAGGTGTAGAATGGACCAAATGGGCTGAGGATATCAGACTCCGCTGGAACAATGCCATGGATTATTATCGTGAAGAACTTTATTTTGATATTGAGTTCCAGCAGTATATGCAGTTTAAGTTCTATGAGCAGTGGATGAAACTGAAATCCTATGCAAATTCAAAAGGAATCCAGATCATTGGAGATATTCCGATTTATGTTGCCATGGACAGTGCTGATGCATGGGCACATCCGGAACTGTTCCAGCTGGATCAGGACAATGTACCGCTGGCAGTAGCAGGATGCCCTCCGGATGGATTTTCTGCAACCGGTCAGTTATGGGGAAATCCGCTGTATCGCTGGGATTATCACAGAAATACAGGATATCAGTGGTGGATTTCCAGAATGAGTTACTGCTTCAGATTGTATGATGTTGTAAGAATCGATCATTTCCGTGGATTTGATGAATATTTCTCTATTCCATACGGAGATAAAGATGCGAAAGGCGGACACTGGGAAAAAGGCCCCGGAATTGATCTGTTCCGTAAGATCGAACAGGCGCTTGGATGGAAGCAGGTTATCGCAGAGGACTTAGGATATATGACAGATTCTGTACGTCATCTGGTATATGAGAGCGGCTTCCCGGGAATGAAGGTTCTGGAATTTGCGTTTGACTCCAGAGATTCCGGATGTGCCAGTGATTATCTGCCACATAACTATCCGGAGAACTGCGTGGCGTATACAGGAACCCATGATAATGAAACTATTGTGGGATGGTGGAAGAGCATCACAGCAACTGAGAGAAAACTGGCGAGAGATTATCTGTGTGATCATGCAACACCGGAAGAAGAACTGTATAAGTGTTTCATCAGTCTGATCATGCGCAGTGTTGCGCGTGTCTGCGTTATCCCAATGCAGGACTATATGGGACTGGACAACAGATTCCGAATGAATAAACCATCTACAGTTGGTATGAACTGGAAGTGGAGAATCAAGAAGAGAGATCTTACAAAGAAACTCCAGAAGGAAATCCATGATGTGACACTTCGTTATGGACGTAAGAACTGGGATTAAATACATAGTGAAATAACTGGAATAATGACAGCGTTTCGGATATAAATAATATTCGGAACGCTGTTTTTTTAACCGAATCAAGCAGTTATTTGGTTAAAAAAGCAACGAAGTGGTTGGTTTTATCTGTTTTGTTTTATCCGGTTGGAACTATTTGTCAGAGGGAGAAAAAAAGGACAGTTTTGCGAGGACTTTATTTTTGTATGAAAAAGAAAACATTGAAATTGTTTTGAAGGGCGTACAATTAAAAAAGAAATGCATTGATTTTCGGTCAATGTCTGATAAAATATTAACCAGAAAGAGCAAAAGAACAGATTTTCAGGAGGGAAAATAAATGAACTATAATAGATTAGAAACCAGTCTGATTGATGTGATTAAAGAGGAACAGGCGAAGCTTGGATATATGAAAGAGAAGATCAGCCTCTACTATCCGCTTAGTTCCCTGAATCATTTCTTTGGCTGTGAGACAGATGCTGCAGGGATGATGGAAATCTTAAAAAATTTTCCTTCTTATATAGAAGAGAAATTTGGTGAAGTAGCAGTATCACACAGAGGAGATCGTTTCTGCTTCACTGTTTCGGAAAAAGCTTCCGAATATGTACATAATAATATGAAAGAGAATGAATTCATCAGGGCATTAATCGAACTGGTTGGCAGACATGGATGTACGATAGAGGAAATTAAAGAACTGTTCCATTCTTATTCAGATAAAATCATTACTGAACCAATGGATAACGAGGAGTTTGATGTGATGATCCGCTTTGATGACGGGTCAGATCCTTATTATTATTGTTTTAAAGATGAAGGATGCCATATCATTTACCACAGATTTCTGCCGGAAGATTATGCAGATTTTGGTTTTTGATAAGAATGGGTAAAAAATTTTCTAACTGTTGGATCGGCAAAAATATATGTGACATTTGCAACAAAAGTATGTTATTTTTTTGTCAAATATCAACAAAAATAAGTCGAAATTCTATATTGACAGATAGTCTCAATAATGGTAATTTTTATTTGACTTAATGTTTTCATTTATAGAAAAAGATAACATTTTATTACATTATTTTACAGGAATAAAATAGATAAAATTGAGTTGACAGTTTGGAGGGAAAGATTAAATGAGAAAAACCAAAATTATCTGTACAATGGGACCGTCTACTGATAAGGGCGATGTTATGGAGCGGCTTGTGAGAGAGGGAATGGACGTAGCACGTTTCAACTTCTCACATGGACCTCACGATGAGCAGAGAGGCCGTATCCAGAAACTGAGAGAACTTCGCAAGAAATATGACAGACCTGTTGCAGCACTTCTTGATACAAAGGGACCGGAGATCAGACTTGGATGCTTCAAGGATGGCAAGGTTTTTCTGGAAGAAGGACAGATTTTTACATTTACAAATAAAGATATTGAAGGAACTAATGAGTGCGTAAGCATTACTTATAAAGAGCTTTATAAGGATGTGCAGCCGGGCGGACATATTCTGGTTGATGATGGACTGGTAGACCTGGAGGTTCAGGACATCGCAGGAAAGGACATTGTCTGCAAGGTTATTAATGCAGGTGTGATTGGCGACAGGAAGGGTGTCAATGTTCCGGGTGCAAACCTGAAGATGCCATTCATCAGTAAAAAAGACCATGATGATCTTCTCTTCGGTATCCAGGAAGGATTTGATTTCGTTGCAGCATCTTTTACACGTACTGCAAACGATATCCGCGAAGTAAGAAAAATCCTGAAAGAAAACGGCGGTGAAGAGATTCAGATCATTGCAAAGATTGAGAACCAGCAAGGCGTTGACAATATCGACGAGATTATTGAAGCAGCAGATGGCATCATGATCGCCAGAGGTGACATGGGTGTTGAGATCCCGCCGGAATATGTACCTGTTATCCAGCAGAAAATCATCCAGAAAGTTTACACAGCAGGAAAACCGGTTATTACAGCAACACAGATGCTTGACTCCATGATCTCTCATCCGAGACCAACCCGTGCAGAGGCTACAGACGTTGCCAATGCGATTTTCCAGGGAACAAGTGCAACTATGCTTTCAGGAGAAACCGCAGCTGGTAAATATCCGGTACAGGCACTTCAGATGATGAGCCGTATTGCAGAACATATGGAGCAGAATATTGATTACAATACAATCTTTAAGAAAACAGACAGAAATGAGAATCCGGATATTACAAATGCAATCGCACATGCAACCTGTCTGACCGCAATCGACCTGAAGGCCAGTGCAATCCTTGCAGTGACAAAATCTGGAAGTACAGCTCATATGATGTCCAAACACAGACCAGGATGTCTGATCGGTGCATGTACAAGCTCTGAGAGAGTTCTTCGCCAGCTGAATCTGTCCTGGGGTGTTTACCCGATGCTGATCAAGGAAGAGTACAGTTCTGAGATCCTTTGCCTGAGAGCAATCGAAGCAGCACAGAAGCATAAACTTGTAAAAGTTGGTGACACTATTGTATTTGCCGGTGGTGTACCGCTTGGAATTCCGGGAAGAACAAACCTGATCCGCGTCTGCACAGTAGAATAGTGGAGCAGGTTATGAAACGGTTAGTCATAAAAAATAAAAGAAAAATCTGGCTCTGGTTTCTGTTTATCGTGCTTCTGATCCTGGCATGCAGGGCTGCGTATGTTACGGGAAATAAGAATATGCAGATAAGAGACGAGGCAGTAGAGGAACAGCAGGTAGAGAATGTAGTGGGACAGGATAAAGTGGAGAGATTATGCTGAATCAATTTTCGAGAACTGAGCTTCTTCTTGGAAAAGAAGCGATGGATAAACTGGAGAATGCCCGTGTGGCAGTATTTGGAATCGGAGGAGTTGGAGGTTATGTATGTGAAGCATTGGTCAGAAGCGGCGTAGGGGCCTTTGATCTGATCGATGATGACAAAGTATGTCTGACGAATCTTAACAGACAGATTATTGCCACCAGGAAAACTGTTGGTCAATATAAAACAGAGGTGATGCGGGACAGAATCCTGGACATTAATCCGAAAGCAGATGTGAGAATCCATAACTGTTTTTATCTTCCGGAGAATGCTGCTGATTTCGATTTTAGTGAATATGATTATGTGGTAGATGCTGTGGACACAGTGACTGCGAAGATTGAACTGATCATGCGTGCAAAGGAGGCAGGGATTCCTGTTATCAGCAGTATGGGTGCCGGAAATAAGCTGGATGCCAGTGCGTTTCGGGTGGCAGATATCTATAAGACGAAGGTGTGCCCGCTGGCGAAGGTTATGCGTAGAGAGCTGAAGAAGCGTGGTGTGAAAAAACTGAAGGTTGTTTATTCGGAAGAACAGCCGATCAGACCGATTGAAGATATGGCAATCAGCTGCAGATCGCATTGTATTTGTCCTCCGGGTGCTGCGCATAAGTGTACGGAGCGCAGAGATATTCCGGGCAGTGTGGCGTTTGTGCCGTCTGTCGTCGGGCTGATTATTGCAGGAGAGGTTATTAAAGACCTGACTGCGGAGTACAGAAGATAAGAAGTGTTTATTTTGAGATGTGTATGGTGTCAGAAATGGTATGGTGCACATCTTTTTTTGCGGGAAATATTTGGAATCGGATGGGGGTATTACTTTTTGGATTTTATAGAATTGTTATAGGGAAAAAGTTAAAATAATATAAAAATTTATGGGATTTTCAAAAGATAATGAAAGAAAAAGGAGAGAATCTGTGATACACTGTCATTATTGACGGATAGAAATCTATTAGAACTGTGGAGATATAGAAGTTTGGTGGATCAATGTCTGAATGATGTCAGCTTAATAAATTTCAGATTGGAGGATATAACATCGGATGAAAACAAATTACAACAGAACAGTGCAAGCCTGTTTTATCGGATATGTAGTGCAGGCCATTGTGAACAATTTCGTTCCTCTGCTGTTTCTGACATTTCAGGGCAGTTACGGGATTTCGCTGCAGAAGATCACACTTCTGGTTACTTTTAATTTCGGGATCCAGTTGCTGGTAGATCTGGCATCGATTGGATTTGTGGACAGAATAGGTTATCGTGCATCTATGATCCTGGCACATGCAATGGCGGCTGCAGGTCTGATTTTGCTCACAGTATTGCCGGAGTGCCTGGGAGATCCGTTTGTGGGACTTCTCATTG